>NZ_JBHWZJ010000008.1:0-52047 GCF_042728415.1 Streptomyces sp. NPDC060198
GGCCAAAGGGGCGCCATGCGGGTGCTGCGGTCCGCCCTCTCGGAACGAGTGACTCCGCTTCGGTGGGCGACGCGGGGCGGGCGGCGCGGCGGGTCACGGGGGCAGGATGTCTTCGCAGGTCACCGCCAACTCGGGGGCCGTGCAGTCCCACTGGGCGAGCCGCTGGGAGACGGCCGCGCCGGGGCCTCGCCGCCGGGGGCCTTTCGCGGAAGACCGGTGAACCGGGTCGGGCAGCCGCAGGGGCGTTGCCGGGCGCCCCACGGGATCTCCCGGCGGCGTGACGTACTCCACGCCCAGGCCTCGGCTGCGGCGGGCCGCACGGAGTGCCGGAGGTGGGCCCGCGACCTTCGCCGGCCCACCACCGGGATCCGCTGGGTCTCAGACGGTGAGGCCCGCCAGGGTGCGGGAGACCGTCGCGAGTACCGCGCGGGACTCGGGCTCCAGGAAGAAGTGGCCACCGGGGAAGGTGTGCACGGTGCATGTGCTGGTGGTGTGGCGGCGCCAGGCGTCGGCCTCCTCGGCGGTGGTGAGGGGGTCCTCGGAGCCGGTCAGCACGGTGAGGGGGGAGTGGAGGACGGTGCCGGGCGGGCAGTGGTAGCGCTCGACGGCGCGGTAGTCGCCCCGCACGGCGGGGAGCACCAGCTCGACCAGCTCGGGGTCCTCCAGCAGCTGGCTGTGGGAGCCGCCGAGTCGCTTGATCCGGGCGAGGAGACCCGCGTCGTCCAGCGAGTGGACGGGCTCCGTCACCGCGCGGCGGGTGTCCGGGGCGCGGCGGCCGGAGACGAACAGCATCGACGGCGCCTTCTCGCCCGCCAGTTCCCGCCGCCTGGCCACCTCGAACGCGAGGGAGGCGCCCATGCTGTGGCCGAAGAAAGCCAACGGGCCAACCATCGTGCGAAGTTGCTGGTGGATGGCGTCGGCGAGCTCACCGAGGTCCTCGACGCACGGTTCGGCGAACCGGTCCTGCCTCCCCGGATACTGGACGGCCACCACGCCGACCGAGGGCGCGAGAGCCGTGGAGAAGGGGTGGAAGTAACCGGCGGATCCACCGGCGTGCGGGAAGCACACCAGGGTGACGGCGCCGGCGTCGGCGGCGTGGTAGCGGCGGAGCCAGGGGTTGGTCTCCAGGCGTGGTGCGGTCATGTCGCTGTCTCTTCCCGTCCGTTCCCCGAGGGCTGTCCCTTTGACGGGACACGTTCCGTGCGTCGTTCCGTGCGTCGTTCCGCGCGTATTGTGCGCGTCCTTCCGACAGCATCCCGTGCGGCGTCGGTGCGGCGCCCCGCTCTTGACCGATGCCCACCGGTACGAGGGAAACCCGTGCCGGGGGAGCGCGGTCGCACGCCGACCTGCGGCCCCTTCGTGTTCACCTTGTGTTCATTTCATGTACTCAGGTCATTCAGATAAGGAATTCATAAGTTCCTCATCTTTTGCCGATTCCTTACTCGTAGGAAGAAGACGAACGAACGGCACGAAGGGGAGCCATGACTGGCTGGCTGGGGCGCCTGCGCCCACAGACTCGTGGCACGAAGGCCGTCGGTCCGGGACACGCCGGTACGCCGGTCGGCCCGGCGGTGGCCGGCTCGGTCCGTGCGGCGGGCGCGTACTCCGGAACCGGGCCGGAGCCCGCGGGCGAGGAGGCCCTGCGGGTGGCCAGCCGGCTGCACGCCTTCAACCGGTACGAGCTCAAGTACCTGGTCCCCGTCGAACAGGCGGCCTCGATCCGGGACGAGCTGGGCGAACGCATGGACCGCGACCCGCACAGTCCGGTGGGCGGCTACGGGGTGTGGAGCCTCTACTACGACACCCCCCAACTCCGCTTCTACTGGGAGAAGATCGAGGGCCTGAAGTTCCGCCGCAAGCTCCGCATCCGGCACTACGGCGACCTGGACCTGATCACCGACGCCTCGCCGGTCTGCGTGGAGATCAAGCAGCGGGTCAACCGGGTCACCCAGAAGCGCCGTATCACGCTGCCGTACGAGACGGCCCGGCGGATGTGCGACGACCGGCAGATGATCGAGCACTCGCCGAAGGAAGCCGCCTTCGTCGAGGAGGTCCTCGAACTCGCCGTACGCCTCAACCTCCAGCCCACCGCCATCACCGGTTACCAGCGCGAGGCCCTCGTCGGCCGTGACCAGGACACCGGGCTGCGCGTCACCTTCGACCGGCGCATCCGGGGCCGCGACCGGGACTTCCACTTCGGCACGGCCGACGCGGAGAACCGCTTCACGATCCCGCCGCACATGTCGGTCATGGAGATCAAGGTCAACGAGCGCACCCCGCACTGGATCACCGACCTTGCGGCCCGCCGCGACCTCAACCTGATCCGCGTCTCCAAGTACGTCCAGTCCATCGAGGCGTTCGGGCTCGCGCCCCGCTCCGTGTTCCACGTACGGGAGGAAGACCTCCCGCCGGCTCCGGCCCACCACGCCACCGGCGACGGAACCCCGATCGCCGTGTCCCCCACCCGACTCCCCGCCCCGGGGCGCCTGACGGAGGCTTTCCGCCCGTGAATTTCGACCTGCAGGACCTGAGCGGCACGTTCAGCGTCATGGACATCGTCCTGGCGATGACCCTGTCCTTCGTGCTCTCCACCGTGATCGGTTACGTCTACCGGGCCACGCACAAGAACGTCTCGTACAGCCAGTCCTACGTCCAGACGCTGGTCATCGTCGGCATGGTCGTCGCGCTGATCATGCTCGTCGTCGGCTCCAACCTGGCGCGCGCGTTCTCCCTCGTCGGCGCGCTGTCCGTGGTCCGCTTCCGCAACGCGGTCAAGGAGACCCGGGACGTCGGCTTCATCTTCCTGGTGATGGCGATCGGCATGGCGTGCGGAGCGCGGTTCTACACCCTGGCTGCGGTCGGCGGAGTCGTCATCGCGCTGATCATCTTCCTGATGAGCCGGTTCGACCTGTTCGCCCTCAACGTGCAGCGTCAGGTCGTCAAGGTCCAGCTCCCCGCAGGCGAGGACCACACGTCGAGCATCCAGGACGTACTGCTGCGCCTGACCGACGAGTTCGAGCTGGTGAGCACCGAGTCCATCCGGGGCGGCACGCTGACCGAGGTGTTCTACACCGTCCGCATCAAGAAGGGTCACGAGCCCGGTGAGCTGGTCGCGGCGCTCCAGGAGCGCACGAGGGGCCAGCGCGTCACGGTGCTCACCGGTTACGACCAGACGGACCTGTGATGGAGGAGGTGGAGGGGGGCGCCCGCGAGGAGCGGCGCACCCCGCCCCGCAAGCGGCTCGCGCACCGCGTACCCCTGCCGGTGCGCCACCACTGGAAGCCGGTCGGGCTGCTCTGCGCGGGACTCGCCGTGCTGCTGGTCTTCTTCTCGGACGCCCGGGTCACGCCGTTCGTCACCAGCGCCTCCGTCGAGGACGCCGACGTCATCACCGAGAACCTGCCGGGCACGGTCGGCCTGTACGACACGACGGCCGCGCACACGTTCCGGATCGAGTACGACCAGAGCGACTTCGACAAGATGATGAAGGCCTACGAGAAGGACGGCACCAAGGACACGATCGAGGCCGACCTCACCATCGACGGCACCTACCTCGACGACGTCGGCATCCGCCTCAAGGGCAACTCCACGCTGCAGAGCCTGCGTGGCTCCGGCGGTGGGCCCGGTGGGCCCGGTGGGGCCGGAGGATTCGGCGGCCAGGGAGGTCCGCAGGGCCAGGATCAGGGCCAGGGCCAGGGCCAGGATCAGCAGGAACAAGGCCAGGGCCGGCAGGGCCAGGACCAGGGCGGCCAGGCTGCCGGCGGGATGCGGGCGGGCGGTGGCGGGATGACGCAGTACGACCTCTCCGCCGACAAGCCCGAGGAGCTCCCCTGGCTCGTGAAGATCGACGAGTACGTGGAGGGGCGTGCGTACCAGGGAAATCGCGAGATCTCCCTGCGTCCCGGTGTGGACGACCAACTCCCCCTGAACGAAGCTCTGTCGCTCTCCCTCATGGAGAAGTCCGGGCAGCCTGCCGAGAAGTTCGGCTTCGTGAACCTCACCGTCAACAACCGCCCCGCGGCGACCCGGTTGATGGTGGAGAACCCGAGCAAGGACTACGTGGAGCAGCAGGTCGCGGGCGACGGGGTGGCGTACAAGGCCCGTGCGGGCGGCAGTTTCGACTACGTCGGTGACGATCCGACCGAATACGAGACGTCCTTCAAGCAGCTCAACAAGAAGGGGAGTCAGGACCTCGCCCCGGTGATGCGGCTGCTGAAGTGGGTGGATCAGGCGTCGGACGAGGAGTTCGCCGCGGACCTCGACCGTTACGTGGACGTCGACTCGTTCGCCGCGTACGTGGCGACGCAGAACCTGATCCTGAACTTCGACGACATGGCGGGGCCGGGGAACAACTACGTGCTCTGGTACGACCTGGACACCAAGAAGTTCTCCGTCCTCGGCTGGGACTTCAACCTGACCTTCAGCGGCGATGCGACCAGCGGCCCCGACGACAGCACCAGCATGGGAGGCTTCGGCGGCGGAGGTGGCGGTGCGATGCCCGGCGCCGCGGCCGGGGGGCAGGACGCGACCGGTGCCCCGGGCACGACGGGTGCGGCGGGCGGCCAGGACGCGACCGGTGACCAAAGCGCTCCGGCCGAAGGCCGGTTCCCGGGAGGCGGAGAACCTCCGGCCGGCGGATTCCCCACCGACGGCGAGCTCCCGGCCGACGGCGGCTTCCCCGCCGGCGGACAGGGCGGCCCCCCGGGTGCTCAGGACACCGGTGGTCAGGACACCGGCGCCCAGGACACCGGTGGTCAGGCGGCCGGTGGTCAGGCGGCCGGCGGACGCATGGGCGGCGGGGGCGGCATGGGCGGGAACGCCCTGAAGGAGAAGTTCCTGGCGGCCGACGCCTTCGACACCGTCTACCACGCCGCGTACAAGAAGCTGTACGAGCAGTACTACGGCTCCGGGTACGGCACCTCCACCCTCGACACCCTCGTCACCGCCGCGAAGAAGTCGGGCGCGGACGCCTCCGGGGTCGAGTCCACCGCGAAGTCCCTGCGCACCACGCTCACCTCACGCACGGAGAGCCTGGCGAAGGACAAGGTGATCACCGGCGGCTGAGCAGGGCCCCGTCCACGGGTGGTGCCCCGTACCCCACCAGGGGCGCGGGCCACCACCCGTTCGGGTACGCCCGCGCCCCGCTCACCCCCAGCCGCTGCGCAGGGTCGCAGCCGCCTTGTAGGTCCGCAGCACCGGTGCCGTCTCGATCCGGTCGATGGTGCTCCAGGCGACCTTCCGGGTCAGATAGCGGTGCAGTTCCTCGGTGTCCCGGCAGAGCGCCTGGGCGACGAGATTGGTGGGCCCGGTCGTGGCCACCACCATCGCCAGCTCCTCGTGCGCGGCGAGCGCGTGGGCGACTTCGTCCAGGTGCGCGGGCGCCACCTGCATCCAGAGCAGCGCCGAGACGGTCGCGCCCAGCAGGGCCGGGTCCACGTCCACGTCGAAGAAGAGCGCCCCGCGCGCCCGCAGTTCGGCGAGTCTGCGGGTCACCGTCGAGGCGGTCGAGCCGGTCGCCGCGGCGAGGTCGGCGTAGCTGGCCCGCGCGTCGTCGCGCAGTGCCTCCAGGAGCAGCCGGTCGGCGTCGGTCAGCAGATGGGCGGGTGCCCCGGTGGCGGCGCCCGTACCCGCACCCGAGACGCCTTCGGCGCGCAGCCGTGTCTGCTGCTCGGAGTCCAGCGCGTCGACCCTGCCACGCCACGCGGACGGGCCGCCGAGGTAGGTGTGCAGCAGGTAGTGCGCGGAGACCGCGGTGATCCCGGCGGTGCGAGGGACGTCGCGCAGCAGCAGCGCGTGGGCGTCCGGGCCCGCCGGGGTGGTGCGGATGACGGCCACGATCTCGGTGCCGCCGGAGGCCAGTCGTACCCACGAGGTGTCGGGGCGGCGCGCGAGCGCGAGGGCGATGTCGTGCGCGGCACGGGTCGCGGCGGTCAGCCGCACGAACCACTGGTGAGTGCCGGAGCTGCGCGGGTCGGGGAGGGCGACCACCCGCAGACCCGCCTGCGCGTGCAGCCGGCGGTAGCGGCGGACCACGGTCTGGACGGAGCAGCCGAGGACCTCCGCGACGAGCGTGAAGGGCGCCCGTCCGTTCACGTGCAGAGCGTGGACCAGGCCGCGGTCAAGGTCGTCGAGTACGAGCATATTCGTCAAAATAGCCGAGCCGGACGGAAGTAATCGCCGATCTTGGCCACCGGGCTGGAATCCGGCAGAGGTGGCGCGGGACCGTGGCCGTCGTCCGCCGGAGGGCTACCGGCCACCGGGCGTCAGCCACCGCCCGCCGGTCTCCGCCACAGCCATCGTTCCGCAGGGGGAGCGCCGTGTCCCGTACCTCGCGCCGCAGTACGCCCGCCGTCTCCGGCCCGGCGAAGGACCCCACGACGGACCCCACGACGGACCCGGCACCGGGCGCCCCTTGGCCGCGCCGCTGGTACGCGCTGGTGGCGGTGCTGGTCGCCGAGGCCACGAACCTTCTCGACGCGACGATCGTCCAGGTCGCGGGGCCGGTCGTGCACGTCGATCTCGGCGGGGCGGCGGCCACCATTCCGTGGTTCAGCGCCGCGTACACCCTCACGTTCGCGCTGGCGCTGCTGACCGGCGCGTGGCTGGGGGACAGGGCGGGGCGGCGGCGGGTCTTCCGTATCGGCGTGGTCGCCTTCGCCGCCACCTCGGCTGCCTGCGCGTGCGCTCCGGGGCCGGCGGCGCTGATCGGGCTGCGGGCGCTCCAGGGGGTCGCCGCCGCGCTGATCGTCCCGCAGACCTTCGGGCTGATCCGGGCGATGTTCGACGGTGAGGAGCTGCCCCGGGCGCTCGGGGCGATCGGCCCGGTCATGGGCCTGTCCGCCGTGCTCGGGCCGGTGCTCGGCGGAGTGCTGACCCATGCCGACGTGCTCGGTTCGTCCTGGCGCGCGGTCTTCCTCGTCAACCTCCCGCTCGCCGCCGCCGTGCTGGTGATCGCGCCCCGGCTGCGGGAGGACCGTGCCCCCGTCCGGCGACGCCTGGATCTGGCCGGGACCCTGCTCGCGACGGTGGGCATCGCCCTGGTGGTGTGTCCGCTGGCCGGCGGCGCGGGCGCCCCGGGCCCGCGAGCCTGGGCGACGGCGGGAGCGGGCACCGCCGTACTCGCGGGGTTCGTCCTCCAGCAGCGGTGTACCGCCCGCCGGGGCCGGGCCCCGCTGGTCGAGCCGGCGTTGCTGCGGGGGCGGTCGTTCCCGGCGGCGCTCGCCACGTCGACGCTGTTCTTCGCCGTGATGAACGCCGTCATGACCGTGGTGGTGCTCCACCTCGAACTGGGCCTCGGCCGGGGGCCCCTCGCCGCCGGGCTGACCCTTCTGCCGTGGTCGACGGGGCTTGCCGCCGGCTCCTGGGCGGCGGGCGACCGGCTCGTCCCCCGGTACGGGCCCACCCGCGTCCTGCACACCGGTGTCGCGGTCCTCGCCGCCGGCCTCCTGGCGGCCTGCCTCGTGTACGGGGCGAGCGGCCCGAGCGCGTACCCGGTGTACCTGCCGGCCGCGCTCGCCGTCGCGGGCGTGGGCACCGGGCTGTTCACGACTCCGTTCTTCGCCGTGGCGCTCAGCGGCGTCGGTCCGCAGGAGACCGGCTCCGCCGCCGGACTCCTCAACGCCGTCCAGCAGCTCGGCGGCACCATCGGCGTCGCGGTCGTCGGCGGCGTCTACCTCGCCGGTGCGGGTGGCGGAGGCGGCGCCGCTCACGCGCTCACGGGTACGGGCTCACCGGGCGCCGCCGCACGGGCGGCCCTGCTCACCGCCGGGCTGATCCTCGCGGCGACGGCACTCGCGGCTGCCGCCATGACCTCCGCCTCCCGCAGCGGCGCGGTCGCCCCCGTGCCGGATCAGCCGCGCAAGTAGGCCAGTACGGCCAGCACGCGGCGGTTCGTCTCCTCGGAGAGGGAGAGGTCGAGTTTGGTCAGGATCGAGCCGAAGTGCTTGCTGACCGTGCCCTCGTTGACGGTGAGGGCATCGGCGATCGAGGCGTTGGACCTGCCCTCCGCCATCAGCGCCAGGACCTCCTGCTCGCGCGGGGTGAGCCGGGCGAGCGGATCGCGGCGGTGCCGGATGAGCTGGCGGACCACCTCCGGATCGACCACCGTGTCCCCGGCGGCGACCCGGGCCACCGCCGCCGCGAACTCCTCGACGTGGCCGATCCGTTCCTTGAGCAGATAGCCGACGGCCGTACCGTCGGCCGAGTCCAGCAGATCCTCCGCGTAGGAGCGCTGGACGTACTGGCTGAGGACCAGGACAGGCAAATCCGGTTGCCCGGTGCGCAGTTCGACGGCGGCCCGCAGACCCTCGTCGGTGAAACCGGGCGGCATCCGGACATCGGTCACCACGATGTCCGGGCGGTGCGACTCCACGGCTGCGGCCAGTTCCCCGGCCGTCCCGACGGCGGCCACCACCTCGTGCCCGAACCGGGTGAGTACCCCGACCAGCCCCTCGCGCAGCAGTACGCCGTCCTCGGCCAGCACCACGCGCAGGCCCCCGCCCTCGGTGCGCAACGGGCTCAACTCCTGGGTCGTACGGCCGGACACGGGACGCGCAGGCGGACCACCGTGGGCCCGCCGGGCGGACTGGAGACTAGCAGCAGGCCGTCGACGACCGAGAGGCGGTCGGCGACCCCCTGGAGGCCCGTACCGGCGTCGATGTCCGCGCCGCCCGTGCCGTCGTCCCGCACCTCGACGGACAACTCGCCCTCCCGCCAGTACCCGTTCACCGTCACCCTGGACGCCCCGCTGTGTCTGGCCGTGTTGGTGAGGGCCTCGCAGACCGCGAAGTACGCAGCGGTCTCGACGGGCTCCGGCAGCCGGTCCGGTACGTCCAGCGTCACGTCCACCGGGATGACCGAGCGATCGGCCACGTCCTCCACCGCGGCGCCCAGCCCCCGGCCGGTGAGGATCTGCGGATGGATGCCCCGGATCAGCTCGCGGATCTCGACCAGCGCTTCGTCGGCCTGGACGCGCGCCTTCGCGAGCAGCCCGGCCACCGGTTCGGCGGGACGCTCCAGTCCGGCCAGGCCCAGGGTCATGGAGAGGGCGACCAGGCGCTGTTGGGCACCGTCGTGGAGATCCCGCTCGATCCTGCGGCGCTCCGCCTCGAAGGCGTGCACCAGCCGCATCCGGGAACGGTCCAACTCGTCCACCCGATCGGCCAGTCCACTGTCCGGCGGGTGGAGGAGGCGCCGCGTCAGGGCGGCCCGGCCGGCCGCGAGCGCCCCCAGGGGGTAGGCGAGCGGCGGCAGCAGGAGCAGTCCGGCCAGCAGCAGCGCCCAGGCGGCGGGGCAGGACTCCACGGTCCACAGCTTCAGCAGCCGCGCCTCGCCCGTGCCGCCCGCGGCCATCTGGGGGAGCACCGCGATCAGCCCCGCCGGGATCAGGAACACACAGGCGATCGCCAGCGCCTCCACCGGCCAGAGCAGCAGCCCGAGGAAGAGTGCGTACGCCAACTCCCGCCACGTCGAACGCTCCTGGAGCCGCGTCCGGAGCCAGGCGGAGAGTCCCGGTTCGGCCGGCGGGCGGTGTGCGGACGGCAGCGGGCCGGGGTGGATCAGCCGCAGCCGGTACCGCTCCAGGGCGGCCAGCGGTATCCCCGCGAGGGCCAGGACCAGCAGGAGCGGCAGCCCCACCAGCACCACGGAGAGCACCCCGCCCGCGACGGCCAGCAGGGTCAGCGTCACCAGTACGGCGGCGCCGAGCGGAACGCCGGTGAGCAGGTAGAGCGCGGCGCGCCAGGGCCACACGCCGAGCACGTACCGGCGCTGCCGCAGCGCTTGCGGAAGGAGGACGGGATGCATGGGGGAACGGTAGGCGGCCCGGCCCGCGCGGCGCGATCCGCCGGGCCGTGACGGGAGGGGACAGCGCGGCTCCGTGCGGCCGGTGGCGGGCCCACGGCGGGTCCATGGTGGAGACAGCTCCACCACGAGGACGGCATTCTGCTCCGATGTGCCGGGCGGCTGGGCTGAGTTGACTTGGCTCATGAGTCAACAGCCAGCGGTTCAGCTCCGTTCCGTCACCCGGTCGCACGGTCGCGGCAGCAGCCTCGTCACCGCCCTCGACCGGGTCGACCTGACCGTCGCACCGGGGACCTTCACCGCGATCATGGGTCCCTCCGGTTCCGGTAAGTCCACCCTCCTGCACTGTGCGGCCGGGCTCGACCGGCCGACCTCGGGGCAGGTGTTCCTCGGCGGCACCGAGCTGACCACCCTCGGCGAGCGGCGCCTCACCCTGCTGCGGAGGCGCCGGATCGGGTTCGTCTTCCAGTCCTTCAACCTGCTGCCCGCGCTCACCGCGGCGCAGAACGTGGCCCTCCCGCTGCGACTGGCCGGGGGCAGGCCCCGGCGTGCCGACGTGCTCGACGCCCTGGACCGGGTGGGTCTCGGTGGCCGGGCCGGCCACCGGCCCGGTGAACTCTCCGGCGGCCAGCAGCAGCGCGTGGCACTGGCCCGAGCCCTGATCACCCGCCCCGAGGTCCTCTTCGGCGACGAACCCACCGGAGCCCTCGACTCCACGACGGGCCTTGAAGTCCTCGCCCTGCTGCGGTCCCTGGTGGACGGCGGCCGGACGGTGGTGATGGTGACGCACGACCCCGTCGCCGGGGCCTGCGCGGACCGGGTGGTGCTGCTCGCGGACGGCCAAGTGCGCGACCGGCTCGACGCCCCCGACGCCGAGCGGATCGCCGCACGCATGACGCGGCTCACCGGGGGCGCGGCGACGGAGAAGCCGGCGCGCGAGCAATCGCCGCACGGGAAGGCTGCGCAGGGGGCGGCGGTGTCGTCGTGCTGACGCGCGTGCTCGCCGGGCTGCGGGCCCGCTGGATCACCTTCGCCGGCTCCTTCGTCGCCCTCGCCCTCGGCGTGGGACTCGTGGCCGCCACCGGCCTCGCCCTCGCCGCCACGCTCGACGCGCCGGTCCGCCCTCCGGAGCGGTTCGCGGCCGCCCCGGTGGTGGTCGAGGGTGCGGACACGGTCCGGGTCGCCACCCCCATCGGTGTACGGACGAGCCCGCTCGCCCGGCCCCGGCCCGTACCGCCCGCGCTCGTCACCCGGCTGTCCGCCCTCGGGCCGGCCACCGAGGACCGGACGTTCCCGGTGGCGTTCCCGTCCGGCAGCGGCCCGTACGCGGACGCCGAGGTCGTCGGCCACCCGTGGTCGATCGCCGCCGCGACCCCGTACCGGTTGACCTCGGGGCGTGCGCCCTCGGCGCCCGGCGAGATCGTGGCCGCCACCGGCCCAGGCTCCTCCGTGCACCCGGGCGACCGGATGCGGTTGCTTTTCCCGGGCGCCACGGGCCCCGGCGGCACCGGCCGGAGCGTGACGGTGGTCGGTACCGTCGCCGCGACCGGATTCGAGACGGCGCTGTTCTTCACCGACGCCGAGGCCGCACGGATCTCCCCGGCGGTCGACGCCCTGGTCGTCCACGCGGACCCCCGGGCCGTCGCCTCCGAGGTGGAGGCGGCCGAGGCGGAGGCCACCGGAGCGGAGGCCGGGGAGCCGCGGGTGTCGGTCCTCACCGGCGACGACCGGCGCCGGGCCGACCCGGACCCCGACCGCGACAAGGAGGCACTCGCCTCCGTCAACGCACTCCTCGGTACCGCAGCGGGCATCACCGCCTTCGTCTCGGCCGCCGTGGTGGCGTCCACCTTCTCCTTCGCGGTGGCCCAGCGCCGGAGGGAGTTCGGGCTGCTGCGCACGGCGGGCGCCACCCCCGGTCAGATCCGCCGGACCGTGTACGCCGAGGCCGTCCTGGTCGGCGTACTGGCCTCCGCCGCCGGATGCTGGTGGGGCAGGGCGGGAGCCCCCCGACTCGTCGCCTGGATGGTGGACCGGGCAATCGCCCCCGCCTGGTTCGAGATCGGCGACCGGACCTGGCCGCTGCACGTCGCCTTCTGGACCGGGCTGGCCGTGGCGGTGGCCGGATCGGCCGTGTCCGCCCACCGCGCCGGCAGGACCGGACCGACCCAGGCGCTGCGTGAGGCGGCCGTCGACGAAGGAGCCATGCCGCGACTCCGCTGGATACTGGCAACTCTGGTCGTGGGCACCGGAATCGGGCTGATCGTGATGGCTCTGGTCTCCGACCCCGGCGGGCTCCTCAAGCGCAAGACGTACCTCACCGAGCCGATGGTGCTCATCGCCGGATGCGCGCTCCTCGCACCCGTGCTGGTACCCCCGGCCGTCCGGCTGCTGACCCTGGTGGCGGCCCGACTGCCGGGTGCCACCGCTCTGTTGGCCCGGGAGAGCGCCTCGTCCGCCGTCCGCAGGACCGCCGCCGTCGCCGCGCCCGTCCTCATCACGGTGGCCCTGACCACGATCCTCCTGGGGGCGACCGGGACCCTCGCCGGAGCCAAGGAGGCCGAGGCGCTGACCCGTACCTCCGCCGAGTTCGTCGTCACCGCGAGGGGCGAACGTCGGCCCCTGCCGACGGAGTTCGTGGAGCGGGCCGGGCGGGTTCCGGGCGTGGTGGTCAGCGCCTCCCGCTCCACCGGGGTCACCGTCCTCGAAGAGGGCGTCGCCCTCGTCCCCTACGAAGCGGCGGCGGTGGACCCGCGGGCCTTCGCGGCGGTGTCGGCCCTGCCGGTCGCCTCGGGCTCTCTCGCCGATCTCGACGACGACAGCATCGTGGTCACCGAGGAGTGGCTGACCACGAAGGTGGGGGAGCGAGTCGGCGTCCGGCTCGGCGACGGCCGTGAGGCGTCCCTGCGCATCGCGGCCGTCCTGCGCACCGGGACCGGGGACCACGGTGTCCTGCTCAGCGCCCGCAACGCCGCGGGCGCCCCGGTGGACCGCCTCGACATCACGGTGGCGCCGGGCGCCGACCGTACGGCGGTCACCGCCGCGCTCCGCGAGGCCGGCCGGGCCACCGGGACCGAGGTGACGACCGCGCGCGCATGGGCCGCCGCGCACCACCCCCGTACCCGGGAGACCACCCGGCTCGGGTTGCTGACGGTGCTCGGCATCGCCCTGCTCTGTACGGCGATCGCCCTGGTCAACACCCTGGTGATGGCGACCTCGGACCGGGCCCGCGACTTCGCCGTCCTGCGGCTGGCGGGCGCGACCACCGGCCAGGTGCTGCGGTTCGTCGCCGTCGAGGCGCTGGTGGTGGTCGGCGTGGGCGCTCTGCTCGGCATCGCCGTCTCCGCGATCGACCTGGGTGCCGTATGGGGGGCGCTGGCCCTGCTCGGCGTGCACACGGGCGTCGTGGTGCCCTGGGCGGCGATCGGCGCGGTGCTCGCCGCCGCCGCGGTGATCGCCGTGGTGGCCGCCGTACTCCCGGCGGCGCGGGCGCTCCGGGTCCGCCCGGTGGAGGCGGTCGGTGCGCGGGAGTAGCGGCCGGGGTGGGTGCGGAGGCGGGGCGGCGGGGCGCGTACCCCGGCCGCCCCGCCGGCGTCACCTCACGTGCGCGGCCACCAGCGCAGCCGCCTCGCCCAGCACGGCGTGCTCCGCGGGGGAGAGGTAGGGGTCCGACGAGCGCAGCGCGACGGCTCCGGCGAGGTCCGCCTCGGCGATCGTGCCGTCGCCCGCCATGGCGTTCATCAGGGCGGTGAGCAGGAGGCCCACCCCCTCCGCGGCCGGGAAGCCCGGGGTGAGGGAGACCTGGGCCAGGATCAGGGCCGACATGGCGCGGTCCATCCCGGGTGAGCCCTCGGTGGTGTTGCTCCAGTCGATCACCACCGGCCCGTGCCCGGTCAGCATCACGTTCTCGGGGTGCAGGTCGAGGTGGAGGATGCGCACCTCCGGATCGGGGGAGAGGCGCGGGGGCAGCGCGTGCAGCTCCCGCAGCAGGGCGGCGATCATCTCGCCGCCCCGGCGGGCGTCCAGGGATCCGTCCATGAGCGCCTCGGCCATGGTGGGACCGGTCAGCCGTTGCATCACGAGGTCGCCGGGGCCCACCCCCTCGGGCGCGGGCCCGATGCGCGGTACCGGAAAGCCGAACGCGGAGAGGTAGGACATCACCACCAGTTCGGGGGTGGTGTCGGCGTCGTCGCGGTAGCGGCGCAGCACCCAGGAGTCGTCGAGTGCGTACACGTCGGCGCTGCGTCCCGAGCCCAGTAGCTGACCAGTGTCCATGGCGCCGAACCTACCCGCGCGCAAGGGGGTTGGGGAGCGGCGGGAGGCACCTTGCTCCGAGTGGTGCCGCCCCGCCGCGGCCAACCGCCGGAAAATTGGTCGGTGTCCGCGTGAAACATTCCGCCCGGGTCATCGCGTCGAAGAAGTGCGGGACGCACGGCCGGTACGGCCGTGGGAGACGGGGGACGCATGAGGAAGTCGCGTGTCGAGGACTTCAGGGAGTTCGCGGCGAGCTGCGCGGGCCGACTGTACCGATCGGCTGCGCTGTTGACCGGTGGCGACGTGCACCTCGCCGAGGATCTCGTACAGGAGACCCTCGCCCGGATGTACATGCTGTGGGGCCGCGTGCACCGGATCGACAATCCGGCCGCGTACGCCCAGACCGTGCTCGTCCGCACCTTCCTCACCCACCGCAGACGCCGTTCCGCCGATGAACGCCCGCTCGCGGATCTGCCCGACACGGCCCCCGACCGCACGGGGGAGGACCCGGCCCTGCGGATGACGCTGCTCGACGCCCTCGACCGGCTCGCCCCGAAGGACCGGGCTGTGGTGGTGCTGAGGTACTGGGAGGACCGCAGCGTCGAACAGACCGCCGAGGCACTTCGGACGAGCCCGGCAGCCGTACGGACCCGGTGCGTAAGGGCGTTGGCCCGGTTGCGCACCCTGCTCGGCGGCAGCCTCGCCGAGTTCGCCACCCACTGAGCCGTCCGCCCACTGAGCCGTCCGTCCACTGAGCCGCCCGACCGCACCGCCCGCCGAACGCCGAACCCGCGCCCGTGGCCGCGCCGCGCGCACCCGGACTCGTCCCCCACCCGCGCGTACTCCGCTCCGCCCTCCGCCTCCACCGAACGAGAAGTGGTGTCTCTGCCATGCCCTTTGAAGACGACCTGAGTGATGAGCTCCGCCGCACCGGCGAGTCCTTCGAGCTCCGCGACCGGACCGCGCTGCTCGACGGCTCGGTCGAGGCCGGGCGGCGCGGGGTGCGGCGGCGCAGGACCGCCGCCGTCACCGGGGGCGCGCTCGCACTCGCTCTCGTCGCCCTCGGCGGTGGTCTGGCGACCGGTCTGGTCGGGGGCTCCGGATCCGGCGCCGATCTTGCGTCGGGTACGCACTCCGTGTCCCCGGCCGCCGCCGGCACAGGGATCTCCGGCACGGAGATGGTCGAGACGCTGGCCGCGCTGCTGCCCGGCGGAAAGGTGTCGGAGGGTTCCGGCGTCGGTACCGGGGAGCTGGAGGACGGCGCGGTGGCGTCGGCCTCCGTCGTGTACGACGACGGTGAGGGGGCCGCCACGGTCACCGCCGCCCTCTACCCGACGCCGAGTTACGCACGGGGCGGCGGCCAGGCCGCAGCCTGCCGGACCGCGCCGGGTGACCTGAGGGGCGTGCCGGCCGGAGTGGCGCTGGCCTTCGACGCCGTCGGCGGCCCCGACCTCACCGACGCCTCCGGGAAGCGCCGGCCCGGCGGCGAGTGCCCGACCGCCACGGCACCGGCCACCGCGGACCCGGCAGTCCCGGACCTGGTCGGGAACCGCATCCGCACCCTGGCGGTGGGCGGGGTGACCCTCGACGTACGCGCCTACAGCGGTCTGCTCGACGACCCGGCCGACCCGGCCCGTTCCACCCCGGTGCTCGACCGACGACAGCTCGACCTCCTCGGACAGTCCGGGAAGTGGGCGGGGCTGATCCAGCGCATGGGGGAGATCGTCGCGCAGCGGGAGAAGAACGGCCGGGGCGGATCGGCGACCCCCGCCCCGACGCCCACCCCCAGCCGCGCCCCCGAACTCGACTACTCCACGCTGATGCCCACCTTCCTCGGACTGCTCCCGGACGACGTCACGGTGGTCCGGCAGGAGCACGAGGACGGCAGCGAGTACGCCGAGCTGGTCGTGGACGACGGCCAGGGGCGGTCCCTCGTCGGGATCAACGTCCAGCGCGACATGCTGGACGTGGCGGGCGACCTGTACGGCAGCGCCGAGACCCTGCCGGACGGGGGGCTGCTCGCGGTCCGGCAGACGCCGGGCGAGAAGGGCGGGCAGGGCATCGTCCAGTGGACGGTCGACCTCATGTACCCCGACGGCATGCGGGTCGCGGTCATGGCCTTCAACGCGGACCGGCAGGACGGGGTGGCCACCCGGTCCGAACCCGCGCTCTCCGTCGACGAGCTCAAGGCGCTGGTCACCTCCCCGGAGTGGCGCAAGCTCCAGGTGAAGTAGACCGTGTGGTGGGAGCCGCCCGCCCGTGCCCCGGGCGGGCGGGACTCTCACTTCGCGTCCGAGTACCGCTCCACCACCGCCGTGGTGAACGGGAACCGCACCGGAGTCTCCCCGAAGGCGATGCGCCCGGCCAGCTCACCGGCCTCGCGGATCGCCCGCACCACCCGCTCCGACTCCTCGGCCGGACAGTGCACGATCACCTCGTCGTGCTGGAAGAACACCAGCTCCGCCCGGAGTCCCTCCTCGGCGAGCGTGCGGCGCAGCCCCGCGAGGAGCAGCAGCGCCCAGTCGGCGGCGCTGCCCTGCACCACGAAGTTACGGGTGAAGCGGCCACGGGCCCGCGCGTCGGAGGAGGCGTACCCGGGGGTGAAGCCGTACCCCCGGCGGCCTTCCCCGGAGCCGTCCTCCTCGTCGGCGCCGCCCTCCTGCGGCAGCCCCGCCTCGCCGTCGTCCCCCGCCCCGGCGGCGGGCGGGCTGGTCCGCCCGAGCCAGGTCCGTACGAGGCGCCCCTCCTCGCCCGCCTTCGCCGCGTCGTCGACGTAGCCGACGGCCAGCGGGAAGCGGCGGCGCAGCGCGGCGAGGTTCTTGAGGCCGTCGCCGGAGGTCTGGCCGTAGACCGCGCCGAGCAGGGCGACCTTCGCCTGGTCCCGGTCGCCCCGGAAGGCGCGGTCGGAGAGCGCGGCGTAGAGGTCGCCCTCGTGTCCCGCGACCTCCATCAGTCCGGGGTCGCGGGAGATCGCGGCGAGGACCCGGGGCTCCATCTGGTCGGCGTCGGCGACGACGAGCCGCCAGCCCTCGTCCGCGACGACCGCCCGGCGGATCACCTTGGGGATCTGGAGCGCCCCGCCGCCGTTGGTCGTCCACCGGCCGCTGACCGAGCCGCCCGGTGTGTACTCGGGGCGGAAGCGGCCCTCGCGCACCCAGTCCTGGAGCCAGCCCCAGCCGTGCGCGGTCCAGATGCGGTAGAGCTTCTTGTACGCGATCAGCGGCTCCACCGCCGGGTGGTCGATCTCCTCCAGGTGCCAGCGCCGGGTGGAGGCCACCTTGATCCCGGCCCCGGCGAACGCCTTGACGACGTCCGCGGGCAGGTCGGGCCGCACCCGCCGCCCGAACGCCGCCGAGACCCGGTCCGCCAGCTCGGCGAGCCTGCGGGGCTCGCCACCGCCCGCGTACCGCTCGCCGAGCAGCTCGTTCAGCAGCTCCCGGTGCACGTCGGCCCGCCAGGGCATTCCGGCCCGGTTCATCTCGGCGGCGACCAGCATCCCGGCGGACTCGGTGCCGGTGAGCAGGAGCATCCGGTCCGGGTGCTCCGCCTCCCGGTGGCGGCGCAGCTGGTCGGCGTAGACGTCGAGCAGGCCCTCGAACGGCACCTCCGTGCCGGCCGACTGCTCGAAGAGCGGGGACTGCGCCCCGGGGTCGGCGCTGCGGGGCGGCGGATCGGCGGGTACGGGGGCGTTGTGGAGGCGGGCCAGGGCCGCCGCGGCGGAACGCGGTTCGCCGAGCCGCCCCGCGTGGCCGAGGAGGAGCAGCTCCGCGCACTCGATGTCGTAGCACCGCTCGACGCGGACCCCGGCGGCGAGCAGCCGGGGGTAGATCTCGGTGGTGGACCGCCACACCCAGCGCGCCACTCCGGGGCGCGTCCGGACCGCCTCGGCGAGGTCGCCCTCGTGGAGCACCGGACCGGCCGGGCGCCCGTCCCGCTCCAGCGGAACGAGCAGCGCGCCGCCGCCCTCCGCCGCGGCCAGGGCCCACCGTTCCGTCATGGCCCCGAGTCTGGCACCGGGCACTGACATCACCGGGGAGAGGCCCTGGGCCGTGTCACCGCGCGCATGGTGGGGACCCGGCCCCGGCGGCGGTCCCCGGGCGGCGCCTCCCGGGAGGCAGCCCCGGGCGCCTGCCGCGAGGATCGGCACCGGGGGCGACGGCGAGCGGACCGCGGTGCGGGGAGCAGGAGCAGGGATGAAGGCGATCGTGTTCGAGGAGTTCGGCGGCCCCGAGGTGCTGCGGCTGACCGAGATGGACGCCCCGCGGGTGGCTCCGGGGCAGGTCCGGGCGCGGGTCCGGGCCGCCGGGGTCAACCCGCTCGACTACAAGATCCGCAAGGGCTGGATGCAGCAGGCGGCCCCCACCGCGTTCCCGGCGACGCCCGGCAGCGAGTTCGCCGGCGTGGTCGAGGAGGTCGGCGAGGGTGTCACCGACTTCGCCCCCGGCGACGAGGTGCTCGGCTACAGCGAGACCGGCTCGTACGCCACCGAGGTCCTGGCCGTCCCGGAGAAGATCACCCGCAAGCCGGCCGACCTGGACTGGGAGACGGCCGCCGCGCTGCCGGTGGCCACCGAGACCGCCTCCCGGGTGCTCGACGAACTGGCGCTGGACGCCGGGGAGACGCTGCTGCTGCACGGAGCGGCCGGTGCGGTCGGTTCGGCCGCCGTGCAACTCGCGACGGCCCGGGGCGCGACCGTCATCGGCACGGCATCCCCCGCCAACCACGACTACCTCCGGGTGCTGGGCGCGACGCCGGTGGAGTACGGCCCCGGGCTGGTCGAGCGGGTCCGCGCACTGGCTCCACAGGGTGTGGACGCGGTCTTCGACGCGGCGGGACGGGGCGCGCTGCCGGACTCCATCGAGCTGCGCGGCGGTACGACGGACCGGGTCATCACCATCGCCGACGCGGACGCCCCCGCGCTCGGGGTCGCCTTCTCCGCCGGGGGCGGCGGCCCCTCCGCCGGACGCCTCGCCGCCAACGCCCGGCGGGCCGTCCTCGGCGAGCTGCGCATCCCGGTCGACCACACGTATCCGCTGGCCCAGGCCGCCGAGGCGCACCGGGTCAGCGAGGCCGGGCACGTCCGCGGGAAGCTGGTGCTGCTCCCTCCGCAGGAGGGGTGACAGGGAGGGCACGGGAGGGGGCGAGGGTGCGCCCGCCTCTACCCTGAACCCATGGAACCGGTGATCGACCAGGCGTGCGCGGCGGCCCTCTACTCGGAGGGCGACGCCGGTCTGGACACCGGTGCGTCGCTGCTCGCCGCCGCCCCGGGCGCGGACGACGAGGCGCACCGGCGCGGCGAGGAGTTCCTCCGCCGTGCGTGGGCCCGGGGCTGGCAGCCCGCCGACGTCGTACGGTTCGTGCGGCGGGAGCTGGACGAGGAGCGGGCGGCCCTCGCCGCGACCCTGATCGCCGCCGAGACCGCCGGGTACGCGACGCTCCCGCCCCGCTGGTCCGGCCAGCTCGACGAGCTGCCGCCACCCGTGCCCCGCAACCGGCCCGACCGCTTCTCCTACGCCTCCGCGCTGCTGGAGCTGTACCGGCTGCTGCTGCGGCTCCCCGCCGTGGAGGCGGTCGGGCCGCCGCCCGGCGAGACCCCGGCCGGCGGCTCGCACCTCCCGCCGCCCGCGCACGACGAGCCCCGGATGCTCACCCGCATCCGCGCCCTGCTGGCGAAGGCGGAGGGGACGGACTTCCCGGAGGAGGCCGAGGCGCTCACCACCAAGGCGCAGGAGCTGATGGCCCGGCACAGCATCGACGAGGCGCTGCTCGCCGCCCGTACCCACAGCGGGGACCAGCCCGGCGCCTGCCGGATCGGGGTCGACGCCCCGTACGAGACGGCCAAGGCGATCCTGCTCGACGCGGTCGCCTCGGCGAACCGCTGCCGGGCCGTGTGGAACAGCGACCTCGGCTTCACCACGGTCGTCGGCTTCGAGCCCGACCTGGAGGCGGTGGAGCTCCTCTTCACCTCGCTGCTGGTGCAGGGCACCTCCGCGATGGCGCGCGCCGAGGCGGGGCAGCGGGCCGGTGGCCGGAAGCGGACCAAGACGTTCCGGCAGTCCTTCCTGATGGCGTACGCCCAGCGGCTCGGCAGCCGGCTCGCCGCCGACACCGCGCGGGTGACCGCCGAGGCCGGCGCGGAAGCGGCGGACGGGGGCGGTACGGACGGGCCGGGCGACGACGCGCTGCTGCCCGTGCTGGCCGCCCGCGACGTGGCGGTCTCCGGCGCGGCGGAGCGGATGTTCCCCCGGACCACGACCACCCGGGTCCGCGGCGCCACCGACCTGGACGGCTGGACCCACGGCACCGAGGCCGCCGACCGCGCCCGGGTGGGCGGACGTGAGGGCCGGGGGATCAACCCGTAGCGTCGGACGCCGCCCGGTGCCCCGGCTTGCGTGCCCGGGGCGTGTCCCGCAGGTGTGAGGTCAGGCGCGCCAGCAGGGGCAGCGCGGCCGCCAGCGTCTCCCGCTCGCCGGCGTCGAGCACCCCGTCGATCGCGCCGCCGAGCCCCTCCGCGCGCCTGCCGCGTTCCTGCGCGAGCCGGTCGCTTCCGGCGGCAGTGAGGTGGAGCAGGTGTTTGCGTCCGTCGAGGGGGTGCGGCTCGGCCCGTACGAGGCCCTGGCCCACGAGCTCCCTGACCGCCTTGGTGGCCGACTGGTGGCTGACGCCCCGTCTCGATGCGATGTCGGCGGCGGTCATCGGGCCGCCGCGGTCCAGGTATCCGAGTACGGAGGCCTCGCCGGGCGGCATGGTGTCGGCGGTGCGCACCGCTCGGACCAGTTGTCCGATGGTCAGGCGGAGTTCCTCGGCCAGTCGAGCGTCGTCCATGGGCTCGAATCTACCCGTAGCGGCCGACCGGATCGTCCGCCCCGACGTCCTGGCCCGCGACGCGGGCGCGGCATGTTATAGGCAACCCGGGTGTACAGTTTGGTTGTAGTTATTGTTCGTCGGAAGGACCCGCCGTGCAGCTCACCAAGCACGCCCACGCCTGCGTCACGCTGGAGAAGGAGGGCACCCGCGTCGTCATCGACCCCGGCACCTTCACTCCGGACGCGGCGGAGGCCGTCGGCCTCGCCCATGCCGTCCTGATCACGCACGACCACTTCGACCATTTCGACGGGGAGCTCGTCGCCGCCGCTCTCGCGGCGCGGCCGGGACTGCGGGTCTACGGCACGGCCGCCGTCGCGGACGCCCTGGGCGGCCACGGCGGCCGGGTCCGCGCCGTCACGGCGGGCGACTCGTTCACCGTCGGCCCCCTCGACGTCACCGTCCACGGGCGCCGGCACGCGCCGATCCACGCCGACATCCCGTGTCCCGACAACGTCGGCTACCTCCTCGACGGTGCCGTCCACCACCCCGGCGACTCCTACTCCGTACCCGACGCCCCGGTGCGCACCCTCCTGCTCCCGACCAGCGGTCCGTGGACCAAACTCGGCGAAGCCGCCGACTACGTCCGTGCCGTCGGGCCCGAGCGGGTCATCCAGATCCACGAACTCATGCTCAGCGAACTCGGGCAGATCTCCACGGCGCGGTTCCTCGGCGAGCAGGGGCTGACCGGCGTCGCGATCGAGCTGCTGGAGCCCGGCACCACCGTCCGGCTGTGAGCCCGCGGGCCGGACGCGTCGGCCGTGGGCCCGCGCCTCGCGAACCCGCGTGCCCCGTGAGCCCGCGCTCCCGTGAGCCCGCGCCCCCGGACGCGGCCCGGCGGTCCGTACCGAAAACCCGAGGCGCCCGCGCCGGAGGGTTGTTACCGTCCGGCCCCATGACCTGGCTGCCCGACGACTTCGTCCACCCCGTCCACGTGCCCGTACCCGGCACCACCGTCCATCTGCGCCCGATCCGGGAGGCGGACACCGCGATCGACTATCCCGCGGTGATGGGCTCCCGGGAGCGCCTGTGGCAGATCTTCGGCCCTGCCTGGGGGTGGCCCGCCGAGTCGATGACGTACGAGGGGGACCGCGCCGACCTGCGGCGGCACGAGGAGGAGATCGCCGCGCACCAGTCCTTCAACTACGCCCTGCTGGACGAGGCGGAGACGGCGCTCCTCGGCTGCGTCTACGTCGACCCGCCGGAGCGCGCCGGTGCGGACGGCGAGATCTCATGGTGGGTGGTGGACGAGTTGGCCGGCGGGGACGTGGAGAAGGCCCTCGACGCCTTCGTGCCGCGGTGGATCGCCGCCGCCTGGCCTTTCCGGCACGCCCGCCACCTGGGACGCGACATCTCCTGGGCGGACTGGCTCGCCCTGCCGCCCGCCTCGTGACGAGGCGCACCCCGTGACGAGGCGGGCGGCGCCGGAACGACCCGGTCCGGACGGGTGAACCAAAGGTCGGACTTGCCCGGTAATGAGGCTACGCTCGCCCCATGAGTTGGCTCCGGGCGCTGAAGGAGACCGCCCGCTCGGGGTTCACGATCGAGCGGACCCGGCTGGAGCCGCTCGTCGCGTTGCGCGGAGCCCTCGGACTGGCGCTGGTGGTCGAGACCGCGCTCTTCGTGTTCGGGCCGGTCATCGCGGCCAGTTCCGCGTTCGGCGCGTTCCAGGCGGCCATCGCCACCTTCCAGCGCAGCTGGCGCCCCCGCCCCGTGCTCGCTCTGGTCTCCGGCGTCAGCCTGAGCATCTCGACCTTCATCGGCTACGTCGCCGGTCCGTACCACGTGGTCTTCCTCGCCGTGCTCGTCGTCTGGACGTTCGTCGCCGGACTCTGCTGGGCGGCGGGCCCCACCGGCGGCATCATCGCCTCCTCCAACGTGGCGATCATGCTCGTCACCATCACCCTGCCCACCTCCGTCCTGGACGCCGCCGCGCACGCCGGGATGATCATCGTGGGCGGCCTGGTGCAGGCCTCCCTGATCGTGCTCTTCCCGGTACGCCGGTGGGGGGCCCAGCGCGACGCACTCGCCGACGCGCTGGCCGCCGAAGCCGACTACGCCCGACGGCTGCGCTACGACCCGATCGCGCCCTTCGACTCGGAGGCGCTGATGACGGCCCGCGACGCGGCGGCGATCTCCGCCCGGGAGGCCCGTCACCGTCCGGCCGAACTGCACGGCGCCCGGAGCGTCGCCGAACGCATCCGCCCCGTGCTGGCCTCGCTGGCCGACCCCGCCATGGGGGTGCCCGAGGAAGGGCCGCAGCGCGACCGCGCACGCGAGCTGCTCGGCGCGGCCGGGTCGGTGCTCGACGCGGCGGCCCGCGCGATCCGGCACGGCGATCCGGTCCGGCTCGGCGGACCGGCGCTGGAGGCGCTGGAGGCGCCGGAGACCGGCGGTCTCACCAGCGGCCCGCCCCGACGCGCCGCCGACCGACTGATCGCCCTCCTCCACGACGTGGTGGAGATCGCCGAGGGTGCCGGAACCCGGCACGGCTCGGAAGCCGACGCCGAGACCCCCCACCGCCGCCGCCCCGGCCTGATCAAACTCGTCCCGGTCGTGGTCGGACGGATGAGGCGCGAGTTCCACCGCGGGTCGGCGATCCTGCGGCACGCGATCCGGGTCACCGCGGTCGCCACGATCGGCTACTTCATCGGCGAGGCGCTGCCCTTCGGCCACGGCTACTGGGCGCCGATGGCCGCGGTCATGGTGATGCGTCCGGACTTCTCGCAGACCTACGCCCGCTCGGTGGCCCGCTTCGGCGGCACCATCGTCGGCGTCACGTTCGCCACCGTCGTCGTGCAGGTCGCCGACCCCGGACCGGAACTCTCCGCCGCGCTCGCCGTCTGCTGCGCCTGGCTGATGTACCTGCTGATGCGCACCGGGTACGCGGTCGGCCAGGTCTGCATCTCGGCGTACGTCGTCTTCCTGCTCGGCATGGCGGGCAACGACTGGTCCCAGACGGTCCCCGAACGCATCGTGCTGACCCTCGTCGGCGGGCTGCTGGCCATGGTCTCGTACGCCGTCTACCCGGCCTGGGAGACCCCTCGGCTGCGCAACCGGCTCGCCGGGTGGCTGATCGCGGTCGGCCGGTACGCCGCCACGGTCATCGACCAGTACGCCGACCCGGCGGCCCGCAGCAACGACGACGTGCGGTCCGCGCTCATCGGCTCCCGCGAGGCCCGTGTCGAGTGGACGGAGACCCTGAAGAAGGCCCAGTACGAGCCGGTGCGGCACCGGGGCCTCTCCCGGTCGGCCGCCACCGACGCCCAGCACGCGCTGTCTCAGCTCGGCCGGGCCGCCATGTTGCTGGAGGCCCACCTGCCGGACCGCGCGGCGACCCCCGTGCGCGGTGCGGCGGAACTCGCCGACGCCCTGCGCGGTGCCACCGAGAAGGGGGCGAAGGCGGTACGCGAACGGCGGGTCCCGGAATGGGGACCGGTCGCCGAGTCGGTGGCGTACTGGGACTTTCTCGAAGCGCCCTACGACGAGGAACCCGAACCGGGAGAACCCGTGCCCGACCCCGTCGTACGCCGTGGAGCCGCGCTTCTGCTGGACGCGCTGGTGGAATTGTCGTTCGCGCTGGACGACCGGGGGGCCGTGCCCAGTAGTCGCAGAGCGGCGCCGGCCGAACACGTGGAAGAAGGGGACGAGGCGGAACCGGAATCCCGGTGAAAAGCATGTGAGGGGGAGACCGGTGCCGCGTCGGTCGGGGCCGGGGTCGACCGTCCGGGCCTGCGGCGGAGGTCGCGCCGGGCCGGGGAGGCGGGGGCGCAGATACGTGGGCCGTGGCGTCCCGGGAGGATCTTCCTGCCGGGGTGCGTGCCAATTCGTGGCCTCTTCACGTCTGCGGTAATCGCTGTAATCAAAGGACCACCCCGCGTGCACGTGCATTTGCCCATGCATTGGCATGTGAATTACCGCTATGATCCAGGTTGGTTGACAGATGGTTGACACTTGCACCTTGCAACTCGGGGAGCTTTCTGTGCACGACGTGTACAACGGCATGGCGGCCACAGGGCTTCACGGAGTCGTCTGGCAGAAGAGCAGGCACAGCAACTCCCAAGGATCTTGCGTGGAGTTCGCGAAACTGCCCGGGGGGAATGTGGCCATGCGCAACTCCCGCCACCCGGACGGCCCGGCGCTCGTCTACACCCCGGCGGAGATCGAGGCTCTCCTGCTGGGCGTCAAGGACGGGGAGTTCGACCATCTGGCGACCGGCGCCTGAGCGTCACGGAGCGCTGCCGTGTGCGGCGGCACGGCGCGCGGCGGTCATCGGTGCGCCGGGACCGGCACGGGTGGCCGGTGGGGCGCGTCGAGCGCAGGCGGCCACGGAGGTGCGGTCGGCGGGGCGTGACGAGGGCCGGAGCGTGACTCTCCCTCGCGCTCCGGCCCCCGGTCTCCGCGCCGGGCCCCCTCGTACTCGTAAGCGGTGCGGTGCGTGCCCCCGCGCGCACGTGGCCCCGCCGGACGGCCGCGTCTCAGCGGGAGTCGTCCGCCGGCTCGTCGGCGTTCGTCAGCAGGAACGCCGCCCAGACGACCTTCCCGTGCGGGGCCCTCGACCGGCACCCCGCCCCGGGGGCCGGGGCGGGGTGCCAGCCCCAGCTGTCGCTGAAGGACTCCACCAGGAACAGGCCCCGGCCCGACTCGGCCGAGTCCTCCGCCTCGCCCGCCATCGGACTCTCCCGGCTGGGGTCGCGCACCGCGCACACCAGACGGGTGGAGCAGCGCGCCAACTGGAGCCGCACCGGCGGGATGTTCGGGTCGCGGGCGACATCGGACGGCAGCGCGTGACGCAGGGCGTTGGTCACCAACTCGGAGACGACCAGGGCCACATCGTCGAAACAGCCGTCCAGCTGCCACTGGCGGAGGGTGGCGCGGGTGAAGTGCCGCGCGGAGCCGACCGCTTCGTATCTCGCCGGGAGGGTGATGGACGCCGATGCGGTGATCGTCGCGGGATCCGTGGGGGGCAGGCCGCGCCGTAACGGTTCGAGCGTCGTCGATCCATCAGTCCTCATGCGAGGTGCTCCCGGGATTTCGCGGCTGCGAGCGGCACTGCCTGTGAGCGGTACTGCGGGGACACAGCGGCACAACACGAACGATCACGCAGGTGCGCAAGGCCCATGCTTCCGAATGCTTGGAGCAGATGCAAGGGCAGATGCACGTGCACGCGCCGGACCTGCCCGGTACCGTGGTGGTTCCGGAGCATTTCTTCCGTGCAGCAGTTTTCCATGACTCCGGCAAGTCTTCCCCTCTCTGTAATCGAATGAGTACGGCCCGGAGCGTTTTGGTGGCAGAATCCGGTTCTCGGGGTTCGGGGGGCCTCGTTGCCCGGGAAGCTATGGGGAGGGTCGTCCAGTGTCGGCAGGCGAGTCGAGTGGATCCGTGGTGCGCCGCATCCTGCTGGGCTCTCAGCTCAGAAGGCTGCGTGAGTCTCGCGGAATCACGCGTGAGGCGGCCGGCTACTCCATCCGGGCCTCCGAATCGAAGATCAGCCGCATGGAGTTGGGACGGGTGAGCTTCAAGGCCAGGGATATCGAGGATCTGCTCACGCTCTACGGAGTCGCGGACGAGGCGGAGCGCGAGTCGCTGCTCGGTCTGGCACGCGAGGCCAACGTGGCGGGCTGGTGGCACAGTTACGGTGACGTGCTGCCCGGCTGGTTCCAGACGTACATCGGTCTGGAGGGGGCGGCATCCCTCATCCGTATCTATGAAGTGCAGTTCGTGCACGGTCTGTTGCAGACCGAGGCCTATGCGCACGCCGTCGTCTCGCGAGGCATGCGCGGCGCTCCCGAGGCGGAGATCGACCGCCGGGTCGCGCTGCGGCTGGAGCGGCAGAAGGTGCTCGTCTCGGAACGTGCGCCGGACTTCCACGCGGTGCTCGACGAGGCCGCCCTGCACCGGCCTTACGGGTCACCCGAAGTGATGCGCTCCCAATTGCGGCATCTGCTGGAAATGTCGGAGCACCCCAACATCTCCCTCCAGGTGATGCCTTTCAGTTTCGGCGGACATGCCGGGGAAAGCGGCGCGTTCACCATGCTGCGTTTCCCCGAATCGGATCTGTCGGACATCGTCTTTCTGGAGCAGCTCACCAGCGCGCTCTATCTCGACAAGGCCGAAGACGTCCAGCAGTACGAAAAGGCCATGGTCCGGCTGCGGGCCGACAGTCCCGGAGAGGGCGAGACCCGGGATCTCCTCCACAGACTGCTTCAACAGGCCTGATCCACGCGTACGATGAGGTTCGATCAGGAGTGTGCGAACGCCTGCAGTAAGGGATTGCATGTCCTTCTTCCATGAACTGGCCCATCAGTACATCGATGGCGAATGGCTGACCGGCAGCGGCTCGTGGGACATCATCGACGTCAATCCCTACAACGGCGAGAAGCTCTGTGCCATCACGGTGGCGACCGTCGCCGAGGTGGACCGGGCGTACCGCGCCGCCGAACGCGCGCAGACGGCGTGGGCCGCCACGCGTCCGCACGAGCGACAGGCGGTCCTCGCACGGGCGTTGGCCGTCATCGAGACACGCGCGGACGAGATCGCCGAGGCCATCGTCGACGAGCTGGGCGGGACGCTGCCCCGGGCCCGGTACGAGATCGACCTCGGCCGCGAACTTCTCCGTGAGGCGATACGCCAGGCCGTCCGGCCGGTCGGCGCGCTGCTGCCCGCGGCGGTGGACGGCAAGGAGAACCGGCTGTACCGGCGCCCCGTCGGGGTCGTCTCCGTCATCAACGCCTTCAACTTCCCCTTCGTCGTGGCGATGAAGTCGGTCGCACCCGCCCTGGCGCTCGGCAACGCGGTCGTGATGAAGCCGCACCAGAACGCCCCGGTCGTCGGCGGCGGTCTCGTGGCGCGCGTCTTCGAGGAGGCCGGGCTGCCGCCGGGCCTCCTCAACGTGGTGGTCACGGACAGCGCCGAGATAGGCGACGCGTTCATCGAGCACCCGGTGCCCGCGGTGATCTCCTTCACCGGCTCGGACCGGGTCGGTCGTCAGATAGCGGCCCTGGCGGCGCGCCACTTCAAGCGGTGCGTGCTCGAACTCAGCGGCAACAGCGCCTTGGTGGTGCTGGAGGACGCGGACATCGACGCGGCCGTGGACGCCGCGGTCTTCAGCCGCTTCTTCTTCCAGGGGCAGGTCGGCATGGCGGCCAACCGCATCCTGGTCGACCGTTCTGTGGAGCGGGAGTTCACCGAACGGTTCGTCGCCGAGGTGTCCCGGATCACCGCCGGGGACCCGCACGACCCGGCCACCCGTATCGGCCCGGTCATCAACGCCTTCCAGGCCGACGCGTTGTCCGGGCTGGTCACCGAGGCGCTCGACGCCGGGGCCACCGCGCTGCTGCGGGGCCGTACCCGGGGCAATGTCGTGGAGCCGACCGTGTTGACCGGGGTGCCCGAGGGCTCACCCCTGTTGACGCAGGAGGTCTTCGGGCCGGTGGCGGTGCTGATCCCCTTCGACGGGGAGGACGAGGCCGTGAGGATCGCCGACGACACCCCGTACGGGCTGAGCGGGGCCGTGCACACCGCCGACGTGGAGCGCGGGGTCAGGTTCGCGCGGCGCGTCCGCAGCGGGATGTTCCACGTCAACGGGCCCACCGTGCAGGACGATCCGCTGGCCGCCTTCGGGGGCGAGAAGATGTCCGGACTCGGCCGGCGGAACGGCGACGCGGTGGTGGGCGCCTTCACGACGACGCACTGGATCTCGGTCCAGTACGGCCGCACGGTCTTTCCTTTCTGAAGCGATCGCGTGTCCCGGGCGTTGCGGACAGAAGCTGTCCGCAAGGGCTCGTAGCGTGTGGGTGTCGGTCGGAGCCACGGGGGCACCGGCCCAAGACTCCGGGACGGTCAGCATGGTCACTCACGTGTCCGAGACGCACGGCGACGAGCGCGGCACCCTCCTCGCCTTCGTGGAGGCTCAGCGCGGCGCGATCCGCCGTACTCTGCTCGGTCTCACCGAGGAGCAGGCGGCGAGCCGGCCGAGCGTGAGCGAGCTCTCCCTCTCCGGCCTGGTCAAGCACGTCGCCGAGACGGAACTGAACTGGCTGCGGATGGCGCAGCGGCAGCCCAACGAGAAGGCGCGCACCCAGGAGACCTGGGGGGACAGCTTCCGTCTCGTCGGCGACGAGACCGTGCCCCAGGTGCTGGCGTTCTGGGACGGCGTCGCCGCCGAGACCCAGAAGTTCATCCGGTCGGTGCCGGACCTCGACGACACCTTTCCGCTGCCCCCGGCCCCCTGGTTCCCGAAGGACGAGGAGGTCTCCATGCGGTGGCTGCTGGTCCATCTGGTCGAGGAGGTCGCCCGGCACGCCGGCCACGCCGACATCATCCGGGAGTCCCTGGACGGCAAGACGGCCTTCGAGCTGATCGCCGAGAGCCGGGAGTAGTCGCGGGGCCGCGCGATCAGTGGCGGGGAGGCGACTGTCCGCGGGGCGCCGAACAGCCGCAGAACGACGGATGTTCAGTGGTGGAACGAGGTCCCGGCGGTCTTGTCGCGGCTCAACGGGTGGTCCTGTTCCCGTAGTTCGGGCAGGAGTGCCCGCAGGTCCTCCAGCAGGAGTTCGGCGAGGTCGGACGAGAAGCCGTTGCGGCAGACGATCCGCAGCACCGACAGGTCCTGCCGGTTGGCCGGGAAGGTGTACGCGGGCACCAGCCATCCGTGCTCGCGCAGCCGCCGGGAGACGTCGAAGACGTCGTACGCCTTCACGTCCGGCGTGGTCGTCACGGCGAAGACCGGCAGTTCGTCGCCCCGGGTGAGGAGGCGGAAGTCGCCGAGGGCCTCGATCCGGGTCGCGAGGCCCCGGGCCACGTCGCGCGAGGTCTGCTGGACGGCGCGGAAGCCTTCCCGGCCCAGCCGCAGGAAGGTGTAGTACTGCGCGACCACTTGGGCGCCGGGCCGGGAGAAGTTCAGCGCGAACGTGGGCATGTCGCCGCCGAGGTAGTTGACCCGGAAGACGAGTTCCTCGGGGAGGTCCTCGGGCGTGCGCCAGAGCGCCCAGCCGACACCGGGGTAGACCAGGCCGTACTTGTGGCCCGAGGTGTTGATGGAGGACACCCGGGGGAGCCGGAAGTCCCACACCAGGTCCTCGTCGACGAACGGCGCGACCATGGCGCCCGAGGCACCGTCGACGTGGACCGGGATGTCGAGTCCGGTGCGTTCCTGGAGGGCGTCCAGCGCCTCGCAGATGCCGGCGATCGGCTCGTAGGAGCCGTCGAAGGTGGAGCCGAGGATGCCGACGACCCCGATGGTGTTCTCGTCGCAGAGGTCGGCGGCGCCCTGCGGGTCGATGTGGAAGCGCTCGCCCTCCATGGGGACGAGCCGGGCCTCGACCTCCCAGAAGTTGCAGAACTTCTCCCAGCACACCTGCACGTTGACGCCCATCACCAGGTTGGGCCGCGCGGTGGCCGGATAGCGGTCGGGGTTCTTCGCCGCCCACCGCCGCTTCAGCGCCAGCCCGGCGAGCATGCAGGCCTCGCTGGAGCCGGTCGTCGAGCAGCCCACGGCGTTGGTGGGGTCGGGAGCGTTCCACAGATCGGCGAGCATGGCGACGCACCGGCGCTCCAGCTCGGCGGTGCGTGGGTACTCGTCCTTGTCGATCATGTTCTTGTCCCGGCACTCCGCCATCAGCACCCCGGCCTGGGGTTCCATCCAGGTCGTGACGAAGGTGGCGAGGTTGAGCCGGGAGTTGCCGTCGAGCATCAGCTCGTCGTGGACGAGCCCGTACGCGGTGGACGGGGGGAGCGGGCCGTCCGGGAGCCGGTGCGTCGGCGGCGCCGAGGTCATCCCCGCCGTCGGATCGGCCTCCCCGAAGAAGGGGTTGAGGGCCAGCTTGCGCCCCTTGTCGGAGTCGTCCCTGCCGTGTGATCCCTTGTGGAGCGCCATGCGGCACGTCCTCTCGGTCCGCGGACCCCGGTCGCGGGGCCCGCTCCCGCAGTCGTCCTCGCCGCCGGGTCAGCCCTCGGCGGCGAGTCCGGCCTTGATGGCCCGGGTGAACTTCACGACGCGCTCGGCTTGGACGCGCGCCGCCGTCAGGGTCTGCTCGCCGACCGGGATGTCCCCCTGGCCGGCGACGTGCGAGGTGCCGTAGGGGTTGCCGTCGACGAACTTCGACGGGTCGGTGTATCCGGGGGAGACGAGGATGCCGCCGAAGTGGTGGATGGTGTTGTAGAGCGCGAGCAGCGTCGACTCCTGGCCGCCGTGCGCGGTGGCGCTGGCGGTGAAGCCGCTGTAGACCTTGTCGGCCAGCGCGCCCGCCTGCCAGAGGCCGCCGAGGGTGTCGAGGAACTGCTTGAGCTGGGCGGCGACGTTTCCGTACCGGGTCGGCGATCCGAAGATCACCGCGTCGGCCCAGACGAGGTCGTCGGGGGCGACCTCGGCGATCCCGGCCGTCTCCCGCGCGTTCGCCGCCCAGGCGGGGTTGGAGTCGATGGCGGCCTGCGGGGCGAGCTCGGCGACCTTGCGCAGCCGTACGTCGGCGCCGGCCTTCTCCGCGTCCTCGGCGAGGGCCTTGGCGATCGTCGCGATGGTGCCGGTCGAGGAGTAGTAGACGACGGCGACATTGACGGGCGTGGACATACGAGATCCTCCGGGCGTCGGGTGTGCGGGCCGTACGGCGGGGAGTTCTCGTGCGGCTCCGAGAGGCCGTACGCATGTGACGATACGGACAAATAGTCCATTCGGCACGTCCGGTCCAGGAGTCGGTGCGGTACGGCCCTCCTCGGGCCGCAGGGCCCCACGAGCCCCTCACCGCAGCGCCGTACCGTCCTCGCGCAGCTGCATCTGCGGCCGCCCGGTCACCAGCAGCCAGGCCGGCAGCGCCGCCACGCAGAGCACCGGCAGCACCGCCAGGTCGCTCACCAGTACGGCGGCGGTGAAGAGGCTGAGCCAGCCCTGCCGGGTGACCGCGAGCACGATGCCCAGCACCGCGCAGGCCACGGCGAGCGCGGGCGGGACCGCGTCCACCAGGGCGTGCGCGCACAGCCCCAGGGCCACCCCGGCGAAGACCGCCGGGAAGATCCGGCCGCCGCGGAACCCGCAGGTGGCGGCCACCACCAGGGCCGCCATCTTGACCACCGCCATCACCGCGAACTCCCCGGCCGACCAGCCGTCGGGCGAGGAGGTCAGCTCCCGCGCCTCGTCCAGGCCCTTGAAGAGCGTCAGATGGCCGCCCAGTGCGCCCAGGAGTCCCAGCACCAGTCCGCCGACGGCCGTCGCGAGCACCGGGTACCGCAGCGCCTTGAACGCCCGGTGCGCCCACGGCGTCGCGAGTACCCCGGCCATCCCCAGCAGCGCGCCCGCCGACGCGATCACCAGGGCGGAGAGCAGATCGCCCCAGTCGGTGCGGGTGTACGCGGGCAGCGACATGTCGAAGCTCGGATGCGCGGCCAGCGTCATGGTCAACGCCCCCGCCGTGCCCGCCGCGAGCGGTCCGAAGAGGCGGTCCCAGAGGGCGCCGGGGCCGGGCTGGGAGGCGAGGAACTCGGAGAGGATCAGGGCGGCGGCGACGGGGGTGCCGAACAGGGCGCCGATGGTGCCGGCCGCCGCGAGCCCCGTCCACAGCTCACCGGGCGCGCCGGGGGCGACCCGGCGGCCCAGCCAGTAGGCGAGGGCGATGTTGGTCTCGGTGATCGGGTTCTCCGGGCCGAGGCTCACCCCGCCCGCCAGTGCCAGCACGGTGACCAGCAGCAGCCCCGGTACGACCCCGGGGCTCAGCGGGGCGCCCACCAGGCCGGTGGTGGCCGGGTCGGGGCCCGCGTGGCCGTGTACCAGGTGGACGACGACGCCCACCGCGACGCCCGTCGCGGTGAGCATGACGATCATCCAGAGCGAGGAGTACCGGCCGATCCCGAGCGCGTCCGGGAGGTTCTCCCAGAGCACCTCCTGGAACCTTTCGGCCAGCAGGCTGACACCGAGCAGCACCAACGCCGAGACGACGCCCACCACGAGCGCGGGGAGCAGGACGGCCAGCAGCCGCCGGGCGGGCGTGGGGGCGGGCGCCGGGCCGGGACCGGCGGGGGCCGAGGAGGCGGCGGAGGCCGGAGAGGGCGACGCGGAGGAGGAGGCCACCGGCTCACCCTATCCGCGCAAAAGCCGCACAAGCCGTTTATCTACCACGCCTCGCAGCATGCCCCGCCCGCGAGGCGCAGCACGTCCCGCACGCCCCGCACCCGGCGCGAGGCGTGAGACCGCCCGTCACAGCTCGCTGATCACCGCGGCCGTCCCGTACGCGCAGACCTCGGTGCCCACGTCCGCCGCCTCGGAGACGTCGAAGCGCATCATCAGCACCGCGTTGGCGCCGCGCGCCCGCGCCTGCTCGACGAGGCGTTCCATCGCCTGGTTGCGGGTCTCGACCAGGGTCTTGGTCAGGCCCTTCAGCTCGCCGCCGATCATCGACTTCAGTCCGGCGCCGATCTGGCTGCCCAGGTGGCGGGAGCGCACGGTCAGTCCGAACACTTCACCGATCACCCGGGTCACCTGATGCCCGGGTACGTCGTTCGTGGTGACGACGAGCACGTCCGCGTGGTCGCTCTGGCCGCCGCCGTAATCCTCGATGCCCATGGATGACACCTCCCGGGGTCCAGCTTTGCCCCGACCGGTGCCGTGCGCACGCTCACTGCGGCCACTGGAACCCGGAGCACCCCCGGGGCGTTGATAGCTTGGGGCGCCACGCAGCCGCCCACCGAACGATCCTGGAGCCCGGACCCTTGAATACGCTTGCGCTCGGCCCGAGCTGGCTGGACCCGGACTATCTGATCAACACCTTCGGACTTCCCGGCGTCCTCCTCATCGTGTTCGCCGAGTCCGGACTGCTGATCGGGTTCTTCCTGCCCGGCGACTCGATCCTGTTCACCACGGGTCTGCTGGTCACCACCGGCCAGCTGCGCTACCCGCTCTGGCTGGTCTGCGTGCTGATCGGGCTCGCCGCGATCATCGGGGACCAAGTCGGCTACCTCTTCGGCCGGAAGGTGGGCCCCGCCCTCTTCAACCGTCCGGACTCCAAGCTCTTCAAGCAGGAGAACGTCGAGAAGGCACACGAGTTCTTCGAGAAGTACGGCCCGAAGTCGCTGATCCTGGCCCGCTTCGTACCGGTGGTCCGTACCTTCACGCCGATCATCGCCGGTGTCAGCCGGATGAACTACCGCTCGTTCCTGATCTTCAACATCGTCGGCGGCATCCTCTGGGGCGTCGGGGTGACCGTGCTCGGAGCGGTGCTCGGCAAGATCGAGTTCGTGCACCAGAACATCGAGGCGATGCTCGTCCTGATCGTGCTCATCTCCGTGGTGCCGATCGCGATCGAGTTCCTCCGGGCCCGCTCCAAGGCGAAGAAGGCCGCACCGGACCGCGAGGACGACGACCGCCCCGGCAGCGGCCCCTCCGACGGCCCCTCCGGCAGCTCGCCGGCCGGCCGCCGCGGCCGTCACGCCAAGCGCTGACCTGGACAGCCCCTGCACGGCGCCCCTCCCGGTACGCACGGGACGGGCGCCGTGCGCGTGTACGGGCCCGGGGCTCAGAACCCGCGGGTGCGCTTGGCCGCCCTGCGGCCCGCGCCCGTCTCCGTACCCGGTACCCGCATGAAGAGCCGGGAGATCTCGCTCCCGAGGTTCACCCCGATCGCGATGGCCAGCGCCGTCGCCACCGCCGTGGAGAGCGAGGCGAGCCCCCGGTCCAGCTCGCCCTGGGCGACGCCCAGCAGCCCGAAGTACGTCGCCGAACCGGGCAGCAGCGGGCCGATGGCCGCCGTGATGAACGGCAGCGAGGAGGTGTAGCGGTAGCGCGAGAAGAGCTGCCCGAACAGGCCCACCAAGCCGGCTGCCACCGCCGTCGCCGCGACCGGCGAGAGACCGCCGGTGCGGGCCATCGCCCCGTAGACGATCCAGGCGACCCCGCCGTTGAGGGTGACCGCGAGCACGGTGGACCGTTCCTGCTGGAGCAGGATCGCGAAGGCCAGACTCAGCGCCATCGACACCAGGATCTGGAGCACCGGCCGGTCGTGGGCGACGAAACGTTCCTCCGGATTGAGCGTGGCGCCCAGCTGGAGCCCCAGGTAGAGCACCACCAGCACCCCGACCACGATCCCGATGAAGAAGTACATGACCTCCAGCAGGCGCGCGGCGGCGGTGATGTAGTAGCCGGTCAGGCCGTCCTGCACACCCGCCACCAGGGCCCGCCCGGGCAGCAGCGCGAAGAGCCCACCGGTGATCACGGCGGACGGCCGCACATCGCTCCAGTGGGTGAGCGTCAGGGCCACCCCGAGCGCGGCGGGTGGCATCGCGGCGACGGTGAACTGGTAGAACTCCGGCAGCCCGCGCCCCGCGCAGAACCAGGCCAGCCGGTCGCCGAGCATCGCTCCGGCCGCCGCCACGAAGAACACCACCACGCCACCGCCGACCAGCACCGAGGCCGCCCCCGCGAGCAGCCCGGCGGCCACCGTGAGCGCCCAGCCGGGGAAGGGGTGGCGGTTGCGGCGGATCTCGGCGAGGCGCCGGTACGCCTCCTCCAGCGAGACGTCCACGTCCTCGGTGGTGATGTCGTCGATCAGCCGGAAGACGGCCGCCAGCCGGTTGTAGTCGGTGCCCCGGCGGCGCACCGTGCGGCTCGCCGTGACCGGGTCCTCGACCAGCGAGGGCTGGTGCGAGATGGAGAGCAGGGTGAAGGTGACGGTCGGCTCGCACCGGTCCAGACCGTAACTGCGTGTCACCGCGAACATCGCGGCCTCCACGTCCTCGGCCCCCTCGCCGCCGGCCAGCAGCAGCTCTCCGATACGGAGCGTCAGGTCGAGCACCCTCGGCACGGCGGGCCCCGAGTCGTCCGTCCGCTGGACGCTCTCCGCCGCGGGCCGCTCGGTGACCGGCATCCGGAGCATGGTGCGCATCCGGTCCTGCCAGGGCGCCTCCTTGGTCAGCCGGACCATCGGGATGCCCTGCGCCGGGGTGAAGGCGGGTGTCTGGCTCGCGTCGTACACCCGGGGCGGCGTGAAGGCCGAGCCGAGCGTGTCCGAGTTCGGGAAGTTCTTGCCCGCCCCTCCCGGACCGGAAGCGGAACCCGGCCCGGACGGTTCCGGCTGCACTCCGGCCGGTACCGCGAACTCCGAGGTCGGATGGTCCTCTTCGAGCGGCGGTGTGGGCTGCTCCACCCCGGCGGGCGCGGTGAACGCACTGTGCGCCTCGTCGGACTGGGGCTTCTGGTCCTCCGGACCGCCCTGTTCCGCCACTGCCTGACCTCGCTCTTCCTGGCCCGATGCGTCTTGGCCGCACTCCTGCCCAGTATGGGCACGGTCAAGGGACCCGCACGCGAAACGGGCGGCACACCGGTGAGGTGTACCGCCCGTCCACGCTGTCCTCAGGCCGTCACGGAGACCTCGGGTCTCCGTGACGACCCGGCCCCGCCACCCGTACGGAAGCGGAACCGGAAGGGGCCGTGCGGCCCCGGGAGAGGGACCGCGTCAGTGCGCGCCGCCCTGGTCCTGCAGACGCTTGTACGAGGCCTCGATCTCGGCCTCGGCCGCGGCGCGGCCGACCCAGTCGGCGCCCTCGACGGACTTGCCCGGCTCCAGGTCCTTGTAGACCTCGAAGAAGTGCTGGATCTCCAGGCGGTCGAACTCCGACACGTGCTGGATGTCCTGCAGGTGCTCGACGCGCGGGTCCGAGGCGGGGACGCACAGCAGCTTGTCGTCGCCGCCGGCCTCGTCCGTCATGCGGAACATGCCGATGGCGCGGCACTTGATGAGGCATCCGGGGAACGTGGGCTCGTCCAGGATGACCAGCGCGTCCAGCGGGTCGCCGTCCTCGCCGAGGGTGTTCTCGACGAATCCGTAGTCGGCGGGGTAGCTGGTCGAGGTGAAGAGTCGACGGTCCAGGCGGATCCGACCGGTCTCGTGGTCCACCTCGTACTTGTTCCGCGAACCCTTCGGGATCTCGATGGTGACGTCGAACTCCACGGGTGGCTCCTCCATGATCAACACATACGACTGGTGGTTAAGTGTCCCCCACGCAGAAGTGTGCTCGCGAAAGGGGCTGGTCAACGGTGGCCGAGCCGGTGGATGAACCGTCGAAGGAACCGTCGGACCCCTGGGGCAAGCTGAAGAGCCTGGCCGGAAAACCGGCCCTGCCGGACAGCTGGCGGCTCGTCGCAGGCTCCGTGGTCGTCGGCCTGGTGGTCGCCGCCGGCGCCGTGTTCGCCGCCGGCCCCTGGGACAACGGTCAGCGTACGGCCGAACGCGCCCGGGCCGGCGACCAGGGCCGTACAGGTGACACAGCTCACCGGAGTTCCGCGGCGGGCCCGGCCGAGCCCACGCCGGCGCCCAGCGCCGCCGCGGTGCTCGCCGCACTCGGCACCGGCACCGGCCGCGCCCCGGCCGGGACGGCGCTCGCGCCGGGCAAGGCGCTGGCCCCGCTGATGAGGGCGTCCGCCCTCGGCACCCGTACGACGGCCGTCGTCGTCGACACCGCCACCGGCAAGCAGATCTACGCGCGCGCCGCCGGCACCCCGATGACCCCGGCCTCCACCGTCAAGCTCGCCACCACGGTCGCCGCGCTCTCCGCGCTCGGCCCCGACCACCGCATCGACACCACCGTGCGCGCCTCGCCCGATCTGCGCACCGTGACCCTCGTCGGCGGCGGCGACCCCACCCTGGACGAGGCCGGGCTGCGCGCGCTGGCACGTTCCACCGCGAAGGCCCTGACGGATCGGAAGGTGCGCAAGGTCGTACTCACATACGACGCTTCCAGTTATTCCGGACCCGCCCGTCACCCCATCGGCCCCAACGACAACATCGCGCCGGTGAGCGCGCTGATGGTCCGCGAGGGGCGCCTCGACAAGAGCAGCCACGGGCCCGCCGCCCGCTCCGGCGACCCCGCCGCCGACGCCGCACGCCTGTTCGCCGGGTACCTGAAGGACGGCGGCGTGAACGCGACGGCCGCACCGCGCCCCCACCGTGCCGCGGCCAAGGCGACCATCCTCGCCACCCACCGCTCGGACCCGCTCTCCGCGCTGGTCGAGCGCACCCTCACCAACAGCGACAACGACCTCGCCGAGGCCCTCGCCCGGCAGACCGCCCTCGGCACCGGCCGCCCGGCCAGCTTCGCCGGAGCCCGCGGCGCGGTCACCGCCCAGCTGAAGAAGATCGGTATGCCCGTCACCGGCGCCCGGCTCGGCGACGGCAGCGGACTCGACCGGAACGACAAGGTCTCGGCCGCCCTCCTCGCCGGACTGCTCGCCCGCGCGGCCGACCCCGCCCACCCCGAACTGCGCCCCGTCCTCACCGGACTCCCGGTGGCCGGTTTCAGCGGCACGCTCGACGGCCGGTACGGCGAGGAGTCGGGCGGCGCCGGACTCGTACGGGCCAAGACGGGCACCCTCACCGGCGTCAACGCCCTGGCCGGCACGGTCGTGGACGCCCGGGGGCGGCTGCTCGCCTTCGCCTTCCTCACCTCCGGCACCACCTCCCCCCGTGACGCCGAGAAGGCCCTCGACGACCTCGCCTCGGCGCTGGCCGCCAGCGCGGGCTGAGCGCCCTCCCGCGGTTCGTGGCGGATCAGCGCGCGGCGGCCCTTCAGGTGCCGTCCGGCCCGCCAACGCCCCACCATCGAGGCGCACCCTCACGTACGGTTGACGCATGACGAGCATCGGTGGTGCCGAGATGGTCGACTGGAATCTCGCGGTGGCGACCGCGACCCGCCTCGTGCGGCCGGGTCCCGAGATCGACCGCGAGGAGGCGCGCGCCGTCGTCGCGGAGCTGCGCCGCCACGCCAAGGCCTCGGAGGAGCACGTCCGCTCCTTCACCCGGATGATCCCCGAGGGCCCCGGGGCCCCCGTCCCCGCCGACACACCCGTCCTGGTCGTGGACCGGGCCGGCTGGATCAGGGCCAACGTCGCGGGGTTCCGCGAACTCCTGCGCCCCCTGCTCGGCAAGATGGAGGCACGGCGCGGCGGCGGACCCGCCCAGAGCGTCATCGGAGCCGTCGGCGGCAAGGTGACCGGCGTCGAACTCGGCATGCTGCTGTCCTTCCTCGCCTCCCGGGTGCTCGGCCAGTACGAGACCTTCGCCCCCGCGAGCCGGGAGCTGCCCGCCCTCGACCAGGGAGGCGGCCGGCTGCTCCTGGTCGCCCCGAACATCGTCCACGTGGAGCGTGAACTCGACGTCGATCCGCACGACTTCCGGCTCTGGGTGGCCCTCCACGAAGAGACCCACCGCACCCAGTTCACCGGGGTGCCGTGGCTGCGCGACCACCTCCAGGGTGAGATCCAGTCCTTCCTGGACGAGACCGACGTGGACCCCGCCACCTTCATCGAACAGCTGCGCGAGGCCGTGCAGTCGCTCGTCGGCGGGCGGCCCGAGGGGGAACGCGGCGAGGGCGGCGGACGCAGCCTCGTCGAACTCGTCCAGACACCCGCCCAGCGCGAGATCCTCGGCCGGCTCACCGCCGTGATGTCCCTGCTGGAGGGCCACGCCGACTTCGTCATGGACGGGGTCGGGCCCGATGTGGTCCCCTCGGTCGCCGAGATCCGGGAGAAGTTCCAGCAGCGCCGGGCCCGCGGCGCGGGCCGCCTCGACCTGGCCCTGCGCAAGCTGCTCGGCATGGACGCGAAGCTCCGTCAGTACCGCGACGGCGAGAAGTTCGTGAGCGCCGTGGTCGCCGAGGTCGGCATGGAGGGGTTCAACCGGGTGTGGACCTCGCCCAACACCCTTCCGACGAAGGCGGAGATCGCCTCCCCCGCGGACTGGGTCGCGCGCGTGCACCGTAAGGCAGATTCGTGATCTTGACGCGGCCCACGGCCGGATAAAGGTCCCCCAATCACCCATCCGAGGGACCATGAGGGCATGGGAAGCCGTGCAATGCTCGATGAGCAGCTTGCCTCTGTCACCATCGACGCACTCTGAGTGACGTCAGGGAGGGCACTTCGCCGTCCCGCCTCTCGGAGGCACCTCCCAGAACTCCAGAAGGGCACCGGACATGGGTCCCCATCCTGCGGTCGCGGCGATACGCCTGGCGGTCCGCCGCGTACTCCACGACGTACTCACCGAACACACCCTCCGCACCGGCCAGGGTTTCCACCTCGACCGGCCCGGAAACCCCCGCCTCGCCGAAGCCGGCGGAGCCGGCCGGACGGCCTTCCCCGAACGGCCCGTCGCCCCGCCCCGGCCCCTCGTCCTCGTGGCCTGCTCCGGCGGCGCCGACTCCATGGCGCTCGCCTCCGCCCTCGCCTTCGAGGCCCGCAAACTCGACGTACGGGCCGGCGGCATCACCGTCGACCACAACCTCCAGACCGGCAGCGGACTGCGCGCGACCGAGGTCGTCACCCGGCTGACCGCCATGGACCTCGACCCCGTCGAGGCCGTCGCCGTCCACGTCGGACGCGAAGGCGGCCCCGAAGCCGCCGCCCGCGACGCCCGCTACGCCGCGCTCGACGCCGCCGCCGAGCGGCACGGCGCCGCCACGATCCTGCTCGGGCACACCCGTGACGACCAGGCCGAGACGGTGCTGCTCGGGCTCGCCCGGGGCTCCGGCATCCGCTCGCTCTCCGGCATGGCCGCCGCCTCCGGGCCGGCCGGCCGCTACCGCCGCCCGTTCCTCCAGCTCGACCGCCAGACCGTTCGCAAGGCCTGCCTCGTCCAGTCCCTCCCCGTCTGGGACGACCCGCACAACGCCGACCCCGCCTACACCCGTTCGCGCCTCCGCCACGAGGGCCTGCCCGCCCTGGAGAAGGCCCTCGGCAAGGGCGTCGTGGAGGCGCTCGCCCGTACGGCCCAGCTCTCCCGGGACGACGCCGACGCCCTGGACGGCTGGGCCGCCGAGGCCGCGCGCGCCGTACGCGACGACGACGGCGAGCTGGACTGCGCCAAGCTCTGGGCGCTGCCGCCCGCCGTACGTCGCCGGGTGCTGCGCCGGGCCGTCATCGAGGCGGGTGCTCCGGCCGGTTCGCTCTTCGCCCGGCACGTCGAGGAAGTGGACCGGCTCATCACCGGCTGGCGGGGCCAGCGCGCCCTCAACCTGCCCGGCCGCGTCGAAGCCCGGCGGCAGGGTGGCAGACTGGTCATCCGGCAGAGCTGAAGAGCAAGCGGCTGAAGTGCAGGCGAGACGGCCGGCCGGGCCCGGGTGACACGCACCGGGCCGGGCGGGCTAAGAAAGAGACGCGGGTGAACGAGAAGGACATGGGCAGCGACCTCCAGTCGGTGCTCCTCACGAAGGAAGAGATCGACGCGAAGCTCGTCGAGCTGGCCGCCAAGATCGACGCGGAGTACGCGGGCAAGGATCTGCTCCTCGTCGGGGTCCTCAAGGGCGCGGTGATGGTCATGGCCGACCTGGCCCGCGCGCTGTCCACCCCCGCCACCATGGACTGGATGGCCGTCTCCTCGTACGGCGCGGGCACCCAGTCCTCCGGTGTCGTCCGCATCCTCAAGGACCTGGACACCGACATCAAGGGCAAGCACGTCCTGATCGTCGAGGACATCATCGACTCCGGGCTGACGCTCTCCTGGCTGCTCTCCAACCTGGGGTCGCGCGAGCCGGCGAGCCTGGAGGTCTGCACCCTGCTGCGCAAGCCGGACGCCGCCAAGGTCGCGATCGACGTGAAGTGGATCGGCTTCGACATCCCCAACGAGTTCGTCGTCGGCTACGGGCTGGACTACGCGGAGAAGTACCGCAACCTCCCCTTCGTCGGCACTCTCGCCCCGCACGTCTACGGCGGCTGAGCGCCTGTCGTCCTTCCGGGACCCCGGCCCCGCCGCGCGACGGCCGGGGCCGTTCCCGGAACACGGCGGCAGCGGGAACCCTTACCGCGCTCCCGCCGTTGAAGGTCTCGAATAGGGGTTTCCGGTACGTCCCCGGCGGTCGAAGGCCACAATGCTGGGGTACGGTCCGAAGAGCAGTCTCAATCTCACAGCAGCATTTACCTACGGGCAGGAGGGACGGGGCGACTTCGCTCCGTATGGATGGACGTGAAGCGATACTTCCGTGGGCCGGTCATGTGGATCGTGCTGGCCGTCCTCGCCGTGGTCGTGTTGATGCAGGTCGTCGGCTCGTCCGGCGGCTACAAGACGGTGGACACCGCCAAGGTGGTCCAGGCGATCAGCAAGAACCAGGTGGAGTCGGCGAAGCTGACCACCGGTGACGAACAAATCCTCAAGATCGAGCTGAAGGACGGCCAGAAGCTCAAGGGCGAGTCCGGCAGCAAGTTCCAGGCCAGCTACATCGGCAGCCAGGGCGTCGACCTCGCCGAAACGCTGCAGCAGAAGTTCGAGAGCGGTGACATCGAGAAGGGTTACACCGTCTCGCCGTCGAAGCAGTCGCCGTTCCTCTCGATCCTGCTGTCGCTCCTGCCCTTCGTCCTCATCGTGGTCATCTTCCTGTTCCTGATGAACCAGATGCAGGGTGGCGGCTCCAAGGTCATGCAGTTCGGCAAGTCCAAGGCCAAGCTGATCACCAAGGACACGCCGAAGACGACGTTCGCCGACGTGGCGGGCTCGGACGAGGCCGTCGAAGAGCTCCAGGAGATCAAGGAGTTCCTCCAGGAGCCGGCGAAGTTCCAGGCCGTCGGCGCCAAGATCCCGAAGGGCGTCCTGCTCTACGGGCCGCCCGGTACGGGCAAGACGCTGCTCGCACGCGCCGTCGCCGGCGAGGCGGGCGTGCCGTTCTACTCGATCTCCGGCTCCGACTTCGTCGAGATGTTCGTCGGTGTCGGTGCCTCCCGGGTACGCGACCTCTTCGAGCAGGCCAAGGCGAACGCCCCGGCGATCGTCTTCGTCGACGAGATCGACGCCGTCGGCCGGCACCGCGGTGCCGGTATGGGCGGCGGTCACGACGAGCGCGAGCAGACGCTCAACCAGCTGCTCGTCGAGATGGACGGCTTCGACGTCAAGGGCGGCGTGATCCTGATCGCCGCGACCAACCGGCCGGACATCCTCGACCCGGCGCTGCTGCGCCCGGGCCGGTTCGACCGTCAGATCGCCGTGGACCGCCCGGACATGCTGGGGCGCCTGGAGATCCTCAAGGTGCACAAGAAGGGCAAGCCGGTCACCGACGACGTCGATCTGAACGCCGTCGCCCGACGTACCCCCGGCTTCACCGGTGCCGACCTGGCGAACGTGCTGAACGAAGCGGCGCTCCTCACGGCGCGCGGCAACAAGAAGCTGATCGACAACTCCACCCTGGACGAGGCGATCGACCGCGTCGTGGCCGGCCCGCAGAAGCGGACCCGGATCATGTCCGAGAAGGAGAAGAAGATCACCGCGTACCACGAGGGCGGACACGCCCTGGTCGCGGCGGCTTCCCCCCAGTCGGACCCGGTGCACAAGATCACGATCCTCTCCCGCGGCCGCGCCCTCGGTTACACGATGGTGCTTCCGGAGGAGGACAAGTACTCCACGACGCGCAACGAGATGCTCGACCAGCTCGCGTACATGCTGGGCGGGCGCGCGGCGGAGGAGCTGGTCTTCCACGACCCGACCACCGGTGCCGCCAACGACATCGAGAAGGCCAGTGCCACGGCCCGCGCGATGGTGACGCAGTACGGCATGACCGAGCGGCTCGGTGCGATCAAGTTCGGCGGTGACAACACCGAACCCTTCGTGGGCCGTGAGATGGGCCACCAGCGCGACTACTCGGAAGAGGTCGCGGGGCTCGTCGACGAAGAGGTCAAGAAGCTCATCGAGACCGCCCACAACGAAGCGTGGGAGATCCTGGTCGAGAACCGCGACATCCTCGACACCCTGGTCCTCCAGCTCCTGGAGAAGGAGACCCTGGGCAAGGAGGAGATCGCGGAGATCTTCGCCCCGCTCGTGAAGCGTCCGGCCCGCCCGGCGTGGACCGGTTCCGCCCGGCGTACCCCGTCCACGCGTCCGCCGGTGCTCTCGCCGAAGGAACTCGCGCTGACGAACGGCTCGGCCGGTGCCAACGGCTCGGCGGCTCCCTCGGAGGCCGCCCCGGCCAAGGACCTCCCCTCGGAGGACCGTCCGGAGAGCTGACCCCGTCCCGAGCAGGTGTGACGGCCCTCACCCGCCGCCCGCCCGCACCGGAATGGATGCCGCGCCCCCCAGGTTTTAGCCTGTGGGGGCGCGGCTTTTCTGCTGGCCGCGCAGGCACCGCGCAGCCGGCGCGCAGAGGAACGAGGCACAGATGACCGACCCGGTGACGCTGGACGGCGCGCACGCGAACGGCCCGTACGGCGAGTTCGACGAGAAGCGGGCCGAGGCCGCCGTACGGGAGCTGCTGATCGCGGTGGGCGAGGACCCGGACCGTGAGGGGCTCCTGGAGACTCCGGGGCGCGTCGCGCGGGCGTACCGGGAGATCTTCGCGGGGCTCTTCCAGGAGGCCGGGGACGTCCTGACGACCACGTTCGACCTGGGGCACGACGAGATGGTCCTGGTGAAGGACATCGAGGTCTTCTCCACCTGCGAGCACCACCTGGTGCCGTTCCGGGGGGTCGCGCACGTGGGGTACATCCCGGCGACTTCGGGGAAGATCACCGGGCTCTCCAAGCTGGCCCGCCTGGTGGACGTGTACGCCCGCCGGCCGCAGGTGCAGGAGCGGCTCACCACGCAGGTCGCCGAGTCGCTGATGGAGATCCTGGAGCCGCGCGGCGTCATCGTCGTCATCGAGTGCGAACACATGTGCATGTCGATGCGCGGCATCCGCAAGCCCGGGGCGAAGACGATCACCTCGGCCGTGCGCGGGCAGCTCCGCGACCCGGCGACGCGGGCCGAGGCCATGAGCCTCATCATGGCGCGCTGAGGCGGCGGGACCGTTCTTCGACGGCCGTGCCCTCCGGGGGAGTCCCGGTCAGGCCGCGGCCACGCTCTTGTCGTCGTCGTGGTCCTCGGGGAGCTTGCAGACGTGCTCCAGGAAGAGGGCCGCGGCGATGACGGCGAAGGAAGCCACCACGGCGGCGCCCGCGTAGATCGCCTGGTCGCGGCGGGGCGCCAGGTCCAGATGGCTCAGCAGGAACACGGCGGTGCCGCCGTACATCCCGGCGACCAGTGCGGCCACCAGGGCGCTGGCCTGGCCGAAGACGAGGGCCCTGGCCGCCATCAGCGGTTCGACGCCCTTGGCCCCGGGGCGGCGCTCGCGCTGGGCGCGGAGCCGGGAGCGCAGCGAGAGGGCCGTCGCCAGCAGGATCGCGGCGATGGCCGCGAGCACGATCGGTGCGGCCAGCGGGACGCTCGGCAGGGTGCCCAGGGAGTCCCAGAGGCGGGCGGCCGCCCAGGACAGCACGCCCGCGGCTGCGAAGAGGCCGACCAGCACTCGGAGCCGTAGTTGCTTCACCGGTCACGCCGCCCTTCGCCGCCCGCGATCCGTCCCGCGGTCATGTCTGCCCTGAGCCTAACGACTGAGGACCGCCCCGTGATCCCGCGTACCCGCCGCAGGTCCGCACACCGCTCCCCGGGGCGGGTGATCACTCGGGCAGGCGGAGTTCCAGGTCGGCCCGGGGCAGCACGCCGTCCCGCCCGATCGCGGCCAGCAGCCCCGCGACCGGACCGGCGCCCGGCAGCTGGGCCTCGGGGTCCACGTCGTGCCAGGGCGCGAGGACGAAGGCCCGCTCCCCGGCGCGGGGGTGGGGCAGGGTGAGGTGCGGGTCGTCGGAGACCACGTCGGCGTAGGCGACGATGTCGACGTCGATGGTGCGGGGCCCCCAGCGCTCCTCGCGGACCCGGTCGAAGGCCTCCTCGATGGCCTGGCCGCGCTCCAGCAGCGAGGACGGCGGCAGCGTCGTCTTCACGACGACCACCGCGTTGAAGTACGAGGGCTGGGAGCCGGGCTCCACGCCCCAGGGCTCCGTCTCGTACACCGGGGAGACCGCTTTGACCCGGACGCCGGGGGTGTCTTCCAGGGCGTCGATGGCGCCCTGGAGGGTCTCCAAGCGGTTGCCCAGGTTGGAGCCGAGGGAGATCACGGCCCGCCTGGGGTTGGAGAGGGTGACGTCGGCGTCGTCCACCTGCTGGACGACCGAGGCCGGTACCGGCTGGACCGTGGGATCGCTCTGCCCGCGGGCGGAAAATGCTGTCATGCTCGGCTCCGGGTGATGGTGATGGTCACGTCGTCGAAGGGGACCGTGATCGGGGCGTCCGGTTTGTGGACGACCACCTCGACCTCGTGGACTCCCTCGTGCTTGAGGCACTGCTGGGCGATGCGTTCGGCGAGGGTCTCGATCAGATCGACCGGCTCGCCCTCGACGATGGCGACGACCTCTTCCGCGACGACGCCGTAGTGCACGGTGCGCGAGAGATCGTCGGCCGCGGCGGCGGCCCGGGTGTCCAGGCTGAGGGCCAGGTCCACGATGAAGGTCTGGCCCTCTTCGCGTTCCCGGGGGAAGACGCCATGGTGTCCACGGGCCTTGAGGCCGCGCAGCGCGACACGATCCACGCGAATCACTCCTGCTGTTGTTGGTCCACGGGGCGCGGGAACCTTCCTTTCGGAGGGTGCCGGGCCCGCGCGCCCGGCATACCGGCACCGCGCCCCGGCGAAGACGCCCTCTCCCGAATCTACCCGCGGGCACCGACAGAGCGGGGCGTCGGGTAAGGGTTGTCCCTCAATTCTTGGTGGATCGGGGCGCGGCGTGGGATGCGGTGCTCGCAAGGCGAAGGAGCGTTCGCATACTGGATGTGTGCGAACGTTCCGACGACGCGGCGAGGTGCCGCAGCTGTCGTCGCGCACCCGCCAGGAGCTGCGGGACAACCCGTGGGCGGGGCATGTCCGGCGGGACCCGCGAGGAGCGCCCGCCGCGCCCTCGGACGCTGGTGTCCGCGTATACCCGCTGTCCGGGGGTCTCAATCCCCAACGGTGCGCGACGTACGCCGGATCAGGCCGGGGGTTCCCGTTCCGGTTCCTCGTCGGACTCGGTCAGCACCGGCGACCCGTGGTGGGACCAGAGCTTCCAGCCGTCCGGGGTGCGCCGGAACACGTTGGTCGCGACGACCAGCTGGCCGACCAGCGGGCCCACGGTGTCGTCGCCCTCGGCGGGGCCGCCGCTGAGGATGTTCTCCGTGCAGTTGACCAGGGCGGTGTCCCCGGTCATGGCGACATCGACGTCGGTCAGGATGAACTGGATGTACTCGGTGTTCGCCATGATGAGCGCGTAGCTGCGCAGCACGTCGCCGCGGCCCCGGAGCACCGGCCAGCCGGGGTGGACGCAGGAGACCGTGAGGTCCTCGCCGGGCAGCCAGCGGTCGGCGAGACGTTCGTAGTCGCCGCTCTCCATCGCCTCGTAGAAGTCGGTGTTGGCCCGTTCGACGGCGGCCACGTCGGCTGACGCGTCCGGGACGCCGGGGGCGCCGTTCTCGTCGGAGCCCGCGGGCGGCGTGGTCACACGGCTCCTTCGACGGCACGGCACACGCGTACGGCGTCGGCGCTGGCCCGGACCTCGTGGACCCGGACCGCCCAGGCACCCGCCCGGGCGGAGATCGTGGAGATCGCGGCGGTCGCCGCGTCGCGCTCCCGGGCCGGCGGCGGGGTGCCGTCCGGACCGGCCAGGGTCCGCCCGAGGAACCGCTTGCGGGAGGCGGCCACCAGCAGCGGACGGCCGAGACCGTGCAGCGCGTCCAGGTGCGCGACGAGCGCCAGGTCCTGGGCGGTGTCCTTGGCGAAGCCGAGACCCGGGTCGATCACGATCCGCTCGGGCGCCACCCCGCCCGCGACCACGGCGTCCATGCGGGCGCGCAGCTCGGTGACGACCTCGCCGACCACGTCCGCGTACACCGCCCTGGCGTTCATCGACTCGCTGAAGCCGCGCCAGTGCATCACCACGAACGGTGCCCCGGTCTCGGCGACCACCCGGACCATGTCCGGGTCGGCCAGACCGCCGCTGACGTCGTTGACGAGCACACCGCCGGCGGCGACGGACCGCTCGGCGACCCGGGCCCGCATGGTGTCCACGGAGACCACGGCGCCCTCGGCGACCAGGCCCCGTACGACCGGCACCACTCGGCGCAGCTCCTCGTCCTCGTCGACCCGGCTCGCGCCGGGCCGTGTCGACTCACCGCCGACGTCGATCAGGTCCGCGCCGTCGGCCATCAGGGCCAGCCCACGCTTGATCGCGGCCGTGGTGTCGAACCACCGGCCTCCGTCGGAGAAGGAGTCGGGGGTCACATTGACGACACCCATGACCGCACAGCGGTCCCACTCCGGCAGGCCCTCGACCGTGCCCCGTCCGCGCAACGTACTCATACGTCCAGCGTAGGGCCTTTCGTTCGGGGGCATGCGGGCCTCGCGTGCTCCGGAGCCCGCGGGCACCGGAGCACGGCCGGCGGCCGACCGGCCCCGGCCCGTCCGGTCAGGGGGCCGGCGGTGCCGCGTCCGCGACCGTCTCCAGCGCGACCTCGGCGCGGGGCAGGTCGGCCGCGTCGGCGCCGATCGAGCGGCGCAGGGCCTCGTGGAGACGGCCGGGGGTGAGGGCACCGAGGTAGCGGCCCGACCTCTCGTCGTCCACGACGGCGATCCAGCCCGCGTCGTGCTGGAGCATCGCGGCGAGGGCCTGGCGGAGCGGGGCGCCGAGCGGGAGCCGGGCGTCCATGGGACGCAGCCCCTCGCGGACGGTCGCGTCCTTGCCGAGGGACGGCGCCGGCTCCGTCCCGGCGGGCAGCCAGCCCAGCGGGCGGTCCTCCTCGTCCAGCACCACCGCCCACCGGGTGCCCTCCCCGGCGATCCGGGCGACGGCGTCCCGGAGCGGTTCGCCGGGGCGGACGACCGGGGGCCGGTCGAGGTCGGCCTCCTCGACGGGGGTGACCGAGAGCCGCTTCAGGCCTCGGTCGGCGCCGACGAAGTCCGCGACGTACGGGGTGGCGGGGGCGCCGAGCACCCGGGCGGGGGAGTCGAACTGCTCGATCCTGCCCTGCCCGTAGACGGCGATCCGGTCGCCGAGGCGGACGGCCTCCTCGATGTCGTGGGTGACGAAGAGGATGGTCTTGCGTACCCGCTCCTGGAGTCCCAGGAACTCGTTCTGCAGGTGCTCGCGGACCACCGGGTCGACCGCGCCGAACGGCTCGTCCATCAGCAGGACGGGCGGGTCGGCGGCCAGCGCCCTTGCCACGCCCACGCGTTGGCGCTGTCCGCCGGAGAGCTGCTCGGGGTAGCGGGCGCCGTGCACGGACGGGTCGAGGCCGACCAGATCCAGCAGCTCCGCGGCCCGTTCCCGGGCCTTCGCGCGTTTCCATCCGAGGAGATGGGGAACGGTGGCGGTGTTCTCCAGGACCGTCCTGTGCGGGAAGAGGCCCACTTGTTGGATCACATAGCCGATACGGCGCCGGAGTCGGACGGGATCGATCGCGGATATGTCCTCACCGTCGAGGTACACGCGTCCCTCGGTCGGTTCGATCAGCCGGTTCACCATCTTCATGGTGGTCGTCTTGCCGCATCCTGACGGCCCCACGAGCGTGACGAGTTCGCCCTCGGCCACCTCGAAGGAGAGCGAGTCGACGGCCGTCGTGCCGTCGTCGTACCGCTTGGTGACGTTCTCGAAGCGGATCATGATTCCCCCTTGTGGCAGGCCCTTTGTGACGGGCGTGTTGCCGGAACGGGACGGCCTGGGTGCGTGTCCGTGCACGAGGATAGGCTCGCCGCCGTGCCCGCCGCGGGAAGGCCCGGGAAGGGTCCGTACCCCGGAATCGGGACGTTACGGGGGAAGGGGAGGTGAGAGCGGATGGCCGGATCGAACTGCCTGGTGACGAACGACTGGATCTGCGGCGAGTACCTCCGCAGCCGCGCCCAGGAGTTGACGGACGCGACCGTCCAGCACGTCTGGATCACCGCCGTGTCGGTGGCGATCGGGCTGGTGATCGCCTTCCCGCTGGCTCTTCTCGCCCGCCGGGGGCGGCACTTCGCCGGGCCGGTCCTCGGACTGACCACGGTGATCTACACCGTGCCCTCGCTGGCGATGTTCTCCCTGCTGCTGCCCGTGTTCGGGCTGTCCGCCGCACTGGTGGTCACCGGACTGGTGCTGTACTCGCTGACCATCCTCGTACGGAACATCCTGGCCGGGCTGGAAGCGGTGCCCGAGGAGGCCAAGGAGGCCGCGCGCGGCATGGGATACGGCCCCGTCCGGCTCCTCTGGGAGGTCGAGATCCCCCTCGCGCTGCCTGCGCTGATGGCCGGTCTGCGGATCGCCTCGGTGTCCACCGTGGCGCTCACCACGGTCGGCTCGCTCGTCGGCAAGGGCGGCCTCGGCAACCTCATCCGGGACGCCCTGCCGAGCCTCTTCAAGGCCCAGGTGCTGGCCGCCTCCGTGCTCTGCGTGCTGCTCGCCGTCGCGGCGGACCTGCTGCTGCTCGGTGTGCAGCGGTGGCTGACGCCGTGGACCCGGGTACGGGCGGGCGCCCGGGTGCCCGTGACGGAGCCGGCGGCAGGGCCCGCGCCGGTGGCCAAGACCGTGACGAAGGGGGCGGGCTGAGCCGTGGGAGTGGTCGCGGACGCCTGGACCTGGCTGGTCACGGGTTCCAACTGGTCCGGCCCGGACGGTGCGGCGCACCGCCTCGCCGAACATCTCTACGTCAGCGGGCTCGCGCTCCTGGTGGCCTGCGCGCTCGCGCTGCCCCTCGGGCTCCGGCTCGGCCATCTCGGCCGGGGCGGCGCGCTCGCCATCAACATCTCCAACGTGGGCCGGGCGGTGCCCGTCTTCGCGGTGCTCGCCCTGTTCATGCTCACGCCGATGCGTAATTCCGGTTATCTGCCGACGGTGATCGCCCTGGTGCTCTTCGCGGTGCCGCCGCTGCTCACCAACACCTACGTCGGCATGACCGGAGTGGACCGCGCGGTGGTGGAGGCCGCCCGGGGCATGGGGATGTCCGGGGCGCAGGTCTTCCTCCGGGTGGAGCTGCCGCTGGCCCACCCCATGATCATGGCCGGGCTGCGGTCCGCCGCCGTGCAGGTGGTGGCCACCGCCTCGATCGCGGCGATGGCCGGGCTCGGCGGGCTCGGACGCGTCATCACCGCCGGATTCAACCGGTACGACACCGCCCAGGTCTTCGCGGGAGCGGTTCTGGTCGCCCTGCTCTCCCTGGTGGTGGAGGGCCTGCTGCTGGCGCTCGACCGGCTGCTCTCGCCGTTGCGGCGGCGGGGGCGCCGGGCGTGAGCGGCACCGGGCGGTACTTCCCTCAACTCATCAGCCCCATCAGCCCCATCAGCCTCAAGAGTCACAACAGTCGTGGACGGAGACGGAACATGAGCAGAACCTCGCGCATAGCGGGTGCGGTCATCGGGACGATCGCGTTGGCCGGGTCGCTCGCGGCCTGCGGGGGCGACAGCCTGGAGAAGGACAGCGGCAAGAGCGGTTCCTCCGCCCCGGCGGACGCCGAGAAGGGCACGCTCGTCATCGGCTCCGCCGCCTTCACCGAGTCGAAGGTGCTCGCCGAGCTGTACTCCCAGATCCTCAGCGACGGCGGCTGGAAAACCTCCATCACCACCGTGGAGAACAGGGAGCTGTACGAACCCTCCCTGGAGAAGGGCGAGATCGACGTCATCCCCGAATACGCGGCGACCCTCGCGGAATTCCTCAACGCCAAGGTGAACGGCGCGAAGGAGGCGGAGAAGGCCCCGGTCGCCTCCGGTGACGTCGCGGCCACCGTCGCCGCGCTGGAGAAGCTGGCGTCCCCGCTCGGACTGAAGGTCCTTCCGGCCGGAGAGGCGGTCGACCAGAATGCGTTCGCGGTGACCAAGGAATTCGCCGCGAAGAACAAGCTGACGACGCTTTCCGATCTTGGAAAGTCGAAGATCAAGGTGAAGATCGCGGCCGGCGACGAGTGCGCGGTACGGCCCTTCTGCGCACCCGGGCTGAAGGCGACGTACGGCATTGACGTGGCGGGTATCGACCCCAAGGGCGTCGGTACTCCGCAGGCCAAGCAGGCGGTGAAGGACGGGGTGGACCAGCTCGTGCTGAGCACCACCACGGACGCCGTCCTGGACGCGTACGACCTGGTCTTCCTGGAGGACGACAAGCACCTCCAGAACGCCGACAACCTCCTTCCCGTGGTGAATGCCAAGGACGCCGGTTCGCCGGAGATCGCCGCACTGCTGGCGAAGGTCACCAGGGCTCTCACCACGGAGGATCTCGCGGAACTCAACCGCAAGGTCGACGCGGAGCGCGCCAAGCCGGCGGACGTCGCGAAGGAGTACCTGACGTCGAAGGGCCTCATCGGCTGACCGGCGGGTATC
>NZ_JBHWZJ010000009.1:0-51847 GCF_042728415.1 Streptomyces sp. NPDC060198
CGGGCGAAGGGCACCCGCGCCCCGAGGCGCCCGGGTGCGCGAACGGCGCGGCGCCCCCGGGGCGCCGCAGCGCCTTTCCCCGTCGGTGCTTCCCGCGCCGTCGGGGCGCCGGGCCGTGGTGCGCCTGCCCGGGATGTGTCCGTCCGTGGCGTGTCCACCCCCGGCGCGTCCACCCCTGGCGTGTCCACCCGTGGTGTGCCGCTCACTTCGCCGCGCCCTGCTGCACCGCGTCGAAGCGGTTGTCGAAGGATTTCGACACGTCGAGCTTGTCGATGGCGCCGCCCGCGGCCAGTACGTCGGCGACGTCCTGAAGTGCGGCGGCGGCCTTCGCGTAGGTGGGGATCGACGGGGTTCCGTTGTTGGCGACGACCGCCTGCCCGGTGGCCCTGTCGACCTTCTGGACCTTGACGTAGTACTCCTCGACCCACGCCTCCTTGTGTGCGGCGAGCCAGAGTTCGGCCTTGGTGAAGCGCGTGGAGAGATCGGCGAGGGCGGCGGACGTGGCCCGGTCCGCGAGCGCGTCACCGGGGGCGATGACGAACTGCAGACCGCTGGTGAGACCCGTGTCGCCCGCTACCTCGTGTGCGCCCTTCTTCTCGTAGACGGTGGCGTACTTGGTCACCAGCGGCTCGGTCAGGGTGCCGGCGTCGACCTGGCCGGAGGCGAGGGCGGCGGGTATCTGCGAGGGGTCGGAGAGCTTGACCAGGGTGACGTCGTCGGCGGACAGCCCCGCTTTCCCGAGTGCGTTGAGAACGGCGGCCTGGAAGGTCGTGCCCTCGGTGTAGGCGATCTTCTTGCCCTTGAGGCCGGCGAGTTCGCGCACATCGCTCTCGGGCGCTGTCCACAGATGCGTGGCATCGGGACTGTTCTGCACCACGCCGGTGATCTTCACGTCCTGGTCGTGGGCCTGGGCGAAGACGACGGGCGCGTCCGAGACGAATCCCGCGTCCGCCTCCCCGGCCCGGAACGCTTCCAGGACGGCCGGACCGCCCTGGAAAGCCTCGTACTCGACCTCGTACGGGAAGTCCTGGTCCTGGCCCGCCGCGTGCAGGATCGATTCCAGCAGCCGGTTCTGGTCCGCGATACGCAGCACCGTGCCCTTGGGCACCGACGTCGCCAGCGGGGCGGAGGCCGCCGGGGCGGCCCCGACGGACGAGGAGCCGGAGGTCTCCGGGCCGCAGGCCGAGGCGGACAGGGCCACGGCGGTGGCCAGCGCGGCCAGGCCGAACGTGCGGCGCGGCAACGGGCGAAGAGCAGAAGGCATGGGGAACTCCGGTCGAAAGCGGCCGACTCGTCGGCGGACGTGACTCGAATACGGCGCTCATGGTGGCGACCGCCCTCCTTCGATGTCAACGCGCGATCGGAAAATAATTTTCGACATTGCGGGAGTGTTGCAATGCGTTGACCTGCGAATATGTGTCCTTGGACGTGGTTCGCCCCCTGCGGAGGCCCGCGATGCGTGCGATCTGTTCGTAAATATTTTACGAACCGAGCCGCGTTCCGGAGCAACGCTCGATTACAGTCCCGTTCCGTGCGCTCCTGCTACGTCTTCCCCTCCACCGTCGCCGACCCGGCCTCACCGGGAGCGCGCGGCCTGCTCGCCGCCGCCGCGGCTGCCGGGCTCGACACGGTCGTCACCAAGAGCGAGGCGGCCACCCCCGCTCTCGCCGCCGAGACCCGCCGCCACGGCCTGCGGCTGCTCGCGAGCGTCGCCTGCTTCCGGGGGCCGGAGGGCCCTGCCGTGGTCGGCGACGACGGGCGCGACTGGCAGAGGATGGAGTGGTACACCGGCGTGCGGCCCAACGACCCCGACCACAACGAGAGGTTGGTACGCCGCGTCGCCGGACTTGCCGCGGTGACCGAGGCCGACGGACTCGTCCTCGACTTCCTGCGGTGGCCCCTGCACTGGGAGCGGGAGCTGCGCCCCGGCGCCCGCCCCCGCTCGTCCTCCTACGACACCGCGACCCTCGCCGCGTTCACCGCCCGCAGCGGTGCCGGACTGCACGGCGACACCGGCTCGGCCGCGGCCCGCCGCATCGCGCGCGACCACGCCGACGCCTGGACCGCGTTCCGGTCCGACACCGTGACCGGCGTGGCCCGCCGACTGCGTGACGCCGTACGCGCGACGCGCCCCGGGCTGTGGCTCGGCGCGTTCCTCGTACCGACCGAGGACGCGGAGAGCCGCCGGAGGCTGGTGGGCCAGGACGCCGCCGCGTTCGCGGAGATCTTCGACGGACTGCTCCCGATGACCTACCACGCGATCACTCACCGGGAGCCCGCCTGGGTCGGCGCCGTGGCGCGCGCCCTGCCGTCCACCACACCCGTGATCCCCATGGTGCAGACCACGACCGACGCCCGCCGGGCCACCGGCGCCCCCGCCGACTGGGGCCACCGGCTGACCCTCGCCGACTTCACCGAAGCGCTGCGCCACGCACTGACCTCGGGCGACGGCCGGTACTGCCTCTTCCCCGCCGAGGGCCTCACCCCGGACCACTTCGACGCCATCCGCACCGCGCACGGAGCCGCACATGCCCGATGACCTGCTGGACCTCATCCGATCCCGCCGCGAGCAGATCCCCCGCGCCGAACGGTCCCTCGCCGACCACATCCTCACCGACCCGGCCGCCGCCGCCGAACGGACCATCAGCGACCTGGCCCGCGACGCCGGTACCTCCGTCGCCACCGTGCACCGCTTCTGCCGCAGCCTCGATCTGCGGGGCTACGCCCAGCTTCGCCTCGGTCTGGCGGCGGAGGCCGAACGGCTGCGGGCGAGCACCCGCGACGACACCCGCGCCGGCCTCGACCTGCTCGCCGACATCGGCCCCGACGACTCGCTCGAACAAGTGGTCCGCAAGACCGGTTACGCCAACGCCCGCGCGGCCGAGGAGACCGCCGCCCACCTCGACCTCGACGCGCTCGCCACCCTCGCGGACGCCGTCGGCGCCGCCCTCCGTACGCTGGTCGTCGGCGTAGGCTCCAGCGCGCTCGCCGCCCAGGACGCGGCCGACAAGCTCCTGCGCCTCGGCCACGGCGCGGTGGCGCGCAGCGACGTCCACGCCGCGCTGACCGACGCGGCCCTGCTGCGCGAGGGCGACGTCCTGATCGCGATCAGCCATTCGGGCCGCCCCCGCGAGATCACCGGAGTGCTGGACCAGGCCCGTGCCGGCGGAGCCGTCACCGCCGCGGTCACGTCCAACCCGCGCTCACCGGCCGCGGCCCGCGCCGACGTCGTCCTGCTCACCGCGGCCCGCGAGACCACCGTCCGCAGCGGCGGCACCGCGTCGCGCACCGCGCAGCTCACCGTCGTGGACTGCCTGTACGTGGCCCTCGCCCAGCGCGAACACGAACGCACCGTCGAGAACCTGCGGCGCGCCCACGACGCGGTGGCGCGGCACACCCTGCGCAGACCGCGCGCCTGACCCCGCCCCCCGATCCCCACCGAGGACGCAGACACCCATGCCCGGCCATACCTCCTCCACCCCCGTACTGCCTCCCACCGAGCGCCGCAACCCCGCGACGTTCGAACTGGACCGGCTCCGCACCCCCGAACTCCTCGCACTCATCAACAGCGAGGACGCCACCGCTCCCGCGGCCGTCCGCGCCGCGCTGCCCGACCTCGCCCGCTTGGTCGAACTCGCCGAACACGTCCTCGCCGGCGGAGGCCGCGTCCACTACTACGGTGCCGGTGCGGGCGGGAGGATCGCCCTCAACGACGCCCTCGAACTCGGCCCGACCTACGGCGTGGGACCCGAAACCGTCGTCGCCCACCTCGCAGGGGGCCCCGTGGCGGGCTCCGCGGCCGTCGAGGACGCCGAGGACACCGGCCCCTCCGGCACCCCGGACGACCCGGTCGCCCGGGACCTGGTGATCGGCGTGACCGCCAGCGGCCGTACCCCGTACGTCATCCAGGCCCTGCGGGCCGCGCGCACCGTCGGTGCGGTCACCGCGCTCCTCTCCGGCGACGCGGAGGCCCCGGCCGCTGCCCACGCCGATCTGCACGTGGTCCTCGACACGGGTCCCGAGGTGGTCACCGGCTCCACCCGGATGAAAGCCGGAACGGCGCAGAAACTCGCGCTCAACGCCTTCTCTACCGCTCTCATGGTCCGCACCGGCCGCACTTGGTCCAATCTGATGGTCGCCGCCTCGGCACGCAACGCGAAGCTGCGGGCCCGCGCCGTACGCACTCTGGTGACGGCCTGCGACGTCACCGCGGAGCGGGCCGAGTCGCGCCTCGACGCCTGCGACGGAGAGACCGCGACGGCCCTGGTCTCGCTCCTGGCCGACACCACCCCCGACCGCGCCCGCACCGCCCTCGCCGACGGTGGCGGACGGCCGTTCGTCGCCCTGGCCCGGGCGATGCGCGCCGATGGCCCCGCCTGACGTGGGACGTCCGGCGCTCCCCGGTCTCTGCCCGGGTCCTGTTTTCGGACCCCCGCCCGGTGACCCGTGCGACGCTGCGTCTCAGGAATTCAACCGGGACAAGCGCAAGGCGAGTTGAAGCTCCAGCGCGCGGTCCGGCTGGTTCCAGTCCGGGCCGAGGAGCGCCTCGATGCGGTCGAGGCGCTGCACGACCGTGTTGACGTGCACGTGCAGGACGGCCTTGGCGCGGGTCAGGCTGGCGCCGGCCTCGAAGTAGGCGGCGAGCGTGCGGACCAGCTCGGTGCCGCGCTTGGCGTCGTAGTCGAGGAGCGGGCCGAGCGTGGCGCGGACGAACCCGCCGACATCCCTGGCGTCCCCCAGCAGTACTCCCAGGAAGCCGAGTTGGTGCGCGGAGGCGCCCTCGCCCTGCCGTCCCAGGACATGCAGGGCGCGCAGACAGCGCACGGCCTCCGCATGCGCGGCCGCGAGGGCCGCCGGGCCCGTGACCGGACCGGCGGCGGCGACGGTGACCGGGGCCCCCGTGAGATGACCGAGCTGGGCGGCGGCGGCCCGCGCCGCCCGCGCCGGGGTGCGCTGTTCGTCGGCGGTCACCAACAGCACGACCGCACCGGCGTGTTCGGCGCTCGCGCTGCCGCCGGGCGAGCCGAACAGATGCCGGACGACGGCCGAACCCAGCCGGTCCCTGGCCTCCGGCACCGTGTCGGCGACCAGCACGAGACGGGGCCGGTCGAGGTCCACGCCCAGCCTCCGGCCCCGCTCCGCCAGCAGGGCCGGATTGCGGCCCGCGTCCGTCAGCAGGTCGGTGACGAGCTCACCCCGCACCCGGTTCTCGGTCTCCGCGACGGTGCGCCGCAGCAGCATGAGCAGGCCGGTGACGACTCCGGCGCGTTCGAACATCCGGCGGTCGGAGTCCTCCAGCGCGACCCGCCGGTGCAGCACCATGATGGCGAGCAGCTCCTGTCCCGCCAGGACCGCGCAGATCCAGCGCCCCGCACGGGCCACCGCCCGGGCCGCCGTGCGCGACTCCTCGGCGGCGGCGACCAGCCACCCCGCGTCCATCGAGTCGGCGGCGAAGGGCCCGCCGTCGTGCCGGACAGCGGCCAGCGGGCGGCCCGCGGGGTCGTGAACGGTGAGCGCCCCGTCGAGCAGCCCCGCCACGGCCGCCGCCACGTCCCGGACGTCCCCGCCGCGCAGCACCAGGTCGGTGAGCCGGTCGTGCGCCTCCTCGGCGCGCTGCACGGCCGCCGAGTGGGCTCGCACCAGCGCGTTCACCTCGGCGAGTTCGGCGAGCGCGGCCCGGGTGTCGTGCAGGGCCCGGGCCGTGTCGATGGCGATCGCGGCGTGCGCGGCCAGCGAGGAGAGCAGCGCCACCTCGTCGGGGCCGAACGCGCGGGGCGAGCGGTCGGCGGCGAACAGCACACCGATCACCTTGCGGTCCTCGCCGTGCACCGAGCCGAGCAGCAGCGGGACTCCGAGAATGGCGACCAGACCCTCCTCGAACACACCCGCGTTGATGTTGCGGGTGTGCCGGAACCGGTCGTCGGTGCGGTAGTCCGGGGTCGCGTACGGACGGGTGGTCTGCGCGACGAGACCGCCGAGCCCTTCGCCGAGTTCGAGCCGGAGGTTCTGGAAGACCGGCGACACGGAACCGTCCGTGACCCGCATGTAGGTGTCGCCGGCCTCCTCGTCCGGCAGGGTCAGATACGCCGTGTCCGTGCCGAGCAGCATTCTGGCCCGCCGGACGATGGCCTTCAGCACCTCGTCGAGCTCCCGGGAGGCCGCGAGGTCGCCCGCCGTGTCGAAGAGGGCGGTCAGTTCGAGCTCCCGGCGGCGGTGCGCGCGCAGTGAACCGCGTACCCGCAGGGCCGTGGCCACCGCCCGCTCCGTCTCGGCGAGATCGGCGCCGCCGACGCCCGCCCGGCGGGCCTCCCCGGTGACCGCGCCCAGCGTCTCGGCGGGAGCGTCGTCGGCCAGCATCTCCAGGAGCCGGCGCAGATGAGGGGCGGCAGAGGATTCGGGCGGTGCCACCGGGGCGGCGCCCGGGTGCGGGGGAGCGGAGGCGCCGACTCCGGGCCTTGGCGTGCTCCCTGCTGCCGTGCTGGCTTCCATCTCGGTCTCCCTGCTGTTCCCCCGCGCCCCCGCCCCCCCCCGCCAACCGCCGGGCCGCGGCGGGCCGGTGGGCCCGCGGAGCGGAGGGGCCGGCCGCGCCGGTCGGACGCGGGCGACGGAGCGGGAGGGGCGGACCGCACCGGTCGGACCCGCGTCCTGTGATGCGCACACCCTGCCAGCCCGGACCGTCCGCGTCACCCCTCGTGAACTGGCCTTTCAACGGCGGCCGATCGCATGCGGCGAGGCTCTCGCACGCGGCCGGAAGGCCGTGACGCCCTCAACGGGCCGTCCACGCCCCGTCCATCGGCAACGACGCCCCGCTCATCGATCCCGCGTACGGACCGCACAGCCAGAGCACGACCGCACCGACCTCCTCCGGTTCAATCAGGCGCTTGACGGCGCTGCGCTCCAGCAGCACCCGCTCCAGCACCTCCTCGGGCCCGATGCCGTGCGCGCGTGCCTGGTCGGCGATCTGGCCCTCGACCAGTGGGGTGCGTACGTACCCGGGGTTCACGCAGTTGCTCGTCACTCCGTGCGGGGCGCCCTCCAGCGCGACGACCTTGCTCAGGCCCTCCAGGCCGTGCTTGGCGGCGACGTACGCGGACTTGAAGGGGCTGGCCCGCAGGCCGTGCACCGAGGAGATGTTGACGACCCGCCCCCAGCCGCGCTCGTACATGCCCGGCAGGGCACGGCGCAGGATGCGGAACGGGGCCTCCAGCATGACCCGTTGGATCAACGTGAACCGGTCCGGCGGGAACTCGTGCACCGGTGCGACGTGCTGGAGACCGGCGTTGTTGACGACGATGTCCACCGAGTCGACGACCAGCGCGTCCACCTGCTCCGGCTCGGACAGATCGGCGGTCACGGCGGTGCCGCCGACGAGCCGGGCCACCTCCCGCGCCCCCTCGGCGGCGATGTCCACCACGAGGACGTGCGCCCCCGCCGAAGCCAACGCCACCGCGCAGGCCCGGCCGATACCGCTCGCGGCTCCCGTGACGAGTGCCGTGCGACCGGTCAGGAAGCGCCCGTCCGGTACGTCCGGCGGGGTGGTACCGGTGGACGTACCGGACCCGCCCGGTCCGGCCTCGCCGTAAGGGGGCGGTGGGGTCGGGGGACCGGCCGCAGGTCTCGAAATGCTCTCCATGGGCGTCACGGTAGGAAGGCCGGACGGCCGCTCACACGTGGGCGGCCCACACAGTTCCTCTCTTCGTCATGGTGTCCCGTCCCATGGGGCCCCGGCCGGACCGGGCCCGCGCCGCCGGGCAGCGCGCCACCGGAAACCGGATGCCGCACGCGGAATCCGGGGGCGGCACCCGCGGAACACCCCGTGCCCGGCCGCCGGGCCCGGCAACGGTCCGTGCGCACACTTCCCGGGGGTCCGGATGGGGCGCGTCCACATGTCGGCCCCCCGGCGCCGCGCCTAACGTCCCCCCTCGGCAGGCGACCGGGTCCCTCGGGCCCCGGGCCGCGTCCGACCACTCCCGCCGATCCGGCGAGCACGGCCGGACACGGCCCGGCCGCCGGTACCGGGAGGGACCCCGGGTCCGGCGGTCAGCCTGCCGCACCGACCGCCCAGAGCCGCGTCGCCCGGTCACCCCGGCGACGGCTCACGCCCCCCGGAGGTACTCCGTGCGCCGCCCCACCCTTCTCGGCCGCCTCGCGCGGCGGATCGGACGCCTCGCCGTCTCCGGTCTGCTCCTCGCAGCCGCCGGCACCACCGTCCTCACCCACCCGGCCGCCGCCGCGGGCGGCCTGACACCGGTCACCGGCTTCGGCTCCAACCCGGGCAACCTGTCCATGTACACCTACGTCCCGGCGGGCCTTCCGTCCGGCGCACCCCTCGTCGTCGCCCTGCACGGCTGCGCCCAGACCGCCAACGACTACTACGCCAACAGCGGTTGGACCAAGCTCGCCGACACCTACAAGTTCGCCGTGGTGTTCCCGCAGACCGGATCGGCCAACAACCAGCTCTCCTGCTTCACCTGGTTCAGCCCCTCCGACACCTCGCGCGGCCAGGGCGAGGCGGCCTCCCTCGCCCAGATGGTCACCAAAGCCGAGTCGCTGTACGGCTCGGACGCGGACCGGGTGTACGTCACCGGCCTGTCGGCCGGCGGTGGCATGGCGGCGAACATGCTCGCCGCGTACCCGGACGTCTTCGCCGGGGGCTCCATCGCCTCGGGCCTGCCCGCGCAGTGCGCCACCAGCCAGACCGGCGCGTCCAGCTGCCAGTACGGCAGTCTCAACCTCACCCCGGCCCAGTGGGGCGCCAAGGTCCGCGCCCAGTACCCGGGTTACTCCGGACCGTGGCCGCGCGTCGCGATCTGGCAGGGGACGTCCGACTACACCGTCTACCCGGTCAACGCGACCGAACTGCGCGACCAGTGGACCAACGTGCACGGCATCCCGCAGACCGCGTCCAGCACCACGACCCTCCCCGGCTCCACCACGCTGACCAGCTACGACGACGCCTCCGGGAAGCCCGCCGTGCAGCTGTACCAGATCAACGGAATGGGCCACGGTCTCGCCGTGGACCCCGGCTCCGGCGCCGAGCAGTGCGGCACGGCCGCCGCGTACTTCCTCGACACCATCTGCTCCAGCTATTACACGGCGAAGTTCTGGGGGCTCGACCAGCAGGGCGGCGGCGGAACCGACCCGGGCGAGGGCGGCGAGAAGCTGCCCGCACCGGCCGGACTCGCGGCCGGCCCGACGACCGGCACCACGGTCCCGCTGACCTGGTCCGCCGTCCAGGGAGCGGCGTCGTACCGCGTCTACCGGGGCGGTACCCAGGTCGGCACGCCCACCGCGAACTCGTTCACGGACACCGGACTGACGTCGGCCACGTCGTACACGTACACCGTCGCCGCGGTCGCCGCCGACGGTACGGTCGGCACCTCCTCCGCGGCGGTCACCGCCACCACCACGGGATACACCCCGACCTGCACCACCGCCAGCAACTACGCCCACGTGACGGCGGGCCGGGCCCACACCAGCGGCGGCTACACCTACGCCAACGGTTCGAACCAGAACATGGGGCTGTACAACCTCTTCGTCACGCACACGCTGAAGCAGACGGCCCCGGGCACCTACGTCGTCGCCGACTCCGGCTGCTGACCCCCACGCGCCCGTCCGGCCGACCCGCCCCGGGCCCGCGAGGCTCAGGAGGTCAGCCGGACGGGCGCGTCGCCCGCTCCAACTCCGCCAGGACGGAGCGGTACGGGTGCCCGGTGGCCCGTTCCATGCCGATCTCGCACATCCGGTTGGCCGAGACGTAGGCGTCGTGGCCACGGGCGTCGACCTCGGCGGCCTCCTTGGCCGTCGCTGAGTCGGTCAGCTCCTTGTGCAGCATCCCGCGGTCCCCGGCGAACCCGCAGCACTTCGCGTCGTCCGGCAGGAACACCTCCTCCGCGCACGCCCCGGCGAGCGTACGCAGCCGGTCCACCAGCTCCAGATGCTCCATCGAACACGTCGGGTGCACGACGGCCGACCCGGTCCTGCGCTCCACCGTGAGCCGGGGGAGGAGCTCGTCGGCGGCCCAGACGAGGGAGTCCACCACCGTCAACTCCCGGTGCAGGGCGCGGTTGTTCTCGGTGAGGTAGGGGACGACCTCCCGCGCGATGCCGAGGGTGCAGGAGGTGGCGTCGACCACCAGCGGCAGGGCCCCGCCTCCGGTCCAGCCCCACGCCGCCTCCACGACGCGGTTGGCCATCACGGCGTTGGCAGCGTCGTACCCCTTGGAGTGCCAGATCGTCGCGCAACAGGTCCCGGCCACGTCGTCCGGGATCCACACCGGCCGGCCGGCGCGGGCGGAGAGGGCGACGACGGAGTGCGCCAGTGACCGCTCCCGGTCCCCGGCGGGGCCGGCGAAGATGCGGTTCACACAAGCCGGGAAGTACACCGCGCGCGCCCCGGCGCGCACGGTGGGCGGCAGCCTGCGGGAGGCGGCCGGCGGGATCTCGGGCAGCCATTCGGGCACCAGGTCCGGGCGGACCGCCTTGCGGGCGAGCCGGGTCACCGCTGTCAGCAGCGGGTCCCGCACCCGGTCTCCCAGCCCGTCCGCCGCGGCGACGGCCAGACGGGCGACGGACTCCACCACCCGGAAGTGCCGGGCCGTCAGCGTCGCGATCCGCTCCTCGCGGGGCGAGTGCCGCAGCGAGCGGAAGCCCTTCATCATCGCGCCGGTGTCGATGCCGACCGGGCATGCCAGCATGCAGGTGGAATCGCCCGCGCAGGTGTCGACCGCGTCGTAGCCGTACGCGTCGAGCAGGGCGTCCTCGACGGGGGAGCCGTCCGGCTGGCGCAGCATCTCCCGCCGCAGCACGATCCGCTGGCGCGGCGTCGTGGTGAGGTCCTGGCTGGGGCAGGTGGGTTCACAGAAACCGCACTCGATGCACGGGTCCGCGACCGCCTCCACGGAGGGGATCGTCTTCAGACCGCGCAGATGCGCCCGGGGATCGCGGTCCAGGACCACCCGGGGGGCCAGCACCCCGTCCGGATCGATCAGCCGCTTCGTACGCCACATCAGCTCGGTCGCCCGCGGGCCCCATTCGCGCTCCAGGAAGGGGGCGATGTTGCGGCCGGTGGCGTGCTCGGCCTTCAGCGAACCGTCGAACCGGTCCACCACCAGCGTGCAGAACTCGTCCATGAACGCGGCGTACCGCTCGACGTCGGAGGGGACGCCCGCGTCGAAGGCGAGGAGGAAGTGGAGGTTGCCGTGGGCCGCGTGACCGGCCACCGCCGCGTCGAAGCCGTGGCGCGCCTGGAGCTCCAGCAGCGCCTCGCAGGCCGCCGCCAGCCGGGACGGGGGGACCGCGAAGTCCTCGGTGATCAGCGTGGTGCCGGCGGGGCGCGAGCCGCCCACGGCGGTCACGAACGCCTTGCGGGCCTTCCAGTACCCGTTGACCGTCCCCGGGTCGCGGGTGAACGCGTTGGTGACCGACGCGGCCGGGGCGACCAGCGAGAGCCCCGCCACCACCTCGGCGGCCGCGCGCTCGTACGCCTCCCGGGCCGCCTCGTCCGGGGCCCGGAACTCGACCAGCAGGGCCGTCGTCTCCCGGGGGAGCGCCGCCCAGTCGGCAGGCACGCCCCGCACGCTCACCGAGGCGCGCAGAGTGTTGCCGTCCATCAGCTCCACGGCGAGCGCTCCGGCCGCGTTGAACAGCGGGACGGCGGTGGCGGCGGCGGTCAGCGAGGGGAAGAAGAGCAGAGCCGTGGAGGTCCGCCGGTCGAGCGGCAGCGTGTCGAAGACGACCTCCGAGAGGAAGCCGAAGGTGCCCTCGGAGCCGACCATCAGCCCGCGCAGGATCTCCACCGGCGTCGCGCCGTCCAGGAACGCGTCCAGCCGGTAGCCGTTGGTGTTCTTGATCTCGTACTTGGCGCGGATGCGCGCGGTCAGCGCCTGGTCCGCGCCGATCTCCGCCTTCAGCGCCATCAGGCCCTCGCAGAGGTGGGGCTCCGCGTGCGCGAGGAGTTCGTCGGCGGCCGGGTCGGCTGTGTCGACCATCGTGCCGCCCGGCAGGACGAAGGAGAGGGAGGAGACCGTCCGGTAGGAGTTCCGGGTGGTGCCGGCGGTCATCCCGGAGGCGTTGTTGGCGACGACCCCGCCCACCGTGCAGGCGATGGCGCTGGCCGGGTCGGGGCCGAGTACCCTGCCGTACCGGGCGAGGGTGGCGTTGGCCCGCGCGATCGTGGTGCCGGGGCGGATCCTTGCCCGCGCACCGCCGTCCAGGACCATCACGCCGGACCAGTGGCGGCGGACGTCGACCAGGATGTCCTCCCCCTGGGCCTGGCCGTTCAGACTGGTGCCGGCGGCCCGGAAGACGACGTGCCGCCCCTTGCCGCGGGCGTACGACAGCACGGCCGAGACGTCGTCCACGTCCTCGGCGACCACCACGACCCGGGGCAGGAAGCGGTACGGACTGGCGTCGGAGGCGTACTTCACCAGGTCGGAGACCTTCCAGAGCACTTTCCCCGCACCCAGCAGGGCGGTCAGGTCCGAGCGCAGGGGCTCGGGGGTGCCCGCCGCACTCAGGTCGGAGACACGGTCGGGGGCAGCCCCGCGCGTCCCGCCCGGTCGCAGGGCTTCCGGTTCCGGCTCCAGCAGCGGCATCCAGGGCATCCCTTCGGACGGCCGGACGCGGTCCTCCCACGTCCGGGTGCGACGGCTCAGCAACGACGAATCTGCAGCGCGGCGAATCGGCAGTGAGCGACGAACCGGTAGCGACTGTCAGCAGCGACGCCCCGGCAGTCCGTCGACCAGGGCGGTCAGCAGCCCGCCGAGCACCTCGCGCTGTTCGGCGGTCAACGGTGCCAGGATCTCCTCCGCGGCGGCTCTGCGCGCGTCGCGCAGCGATCCGAGGGTGGCCCGCCCCTTGTCGGTGATCTCGATGCGCACCACGCGACGGTTCGCCGGATCGGGTGCCCTGCGCACCTGCCCACCCGACTCCAGGCCGTCGACCAGGCTGGTCACGGCGCGCGGGACGACGTCCAGTCGCTGGGCGAGATCGGCCATCCGGGGCGCGGAGTCGAACAGCGCGACCGCTCGCAGCAGACGGAACTGCGCGGGCGTGATACCGATCGGCTCCAGCTGGCGGCTCTGGATGCGGTGGAGCCGGCGGGTGAGCCGCAGGAGCTGTTCGGCGAGGTGGCCGTCGGATTCGGGGGAGTCCATGGCGGAACAATATCAGGACCTGGTTCATTGTGAGTATAGGTAACAATGAGGTACGCTCTTCACGGTTCGGATCGCTGCTTCACCCGCGGCCGTCCCGCTCGCCCGCACGCCCGGCCCTACCTGGACCCGGGACGACCATTCGCCTTGCTCCACAGGGTCGGTCCGCCCGCCCCCGCCCCCGCCGGGCCACGCCGCGCGGGTCTGCCCGCCCCTCTGCGCGCCCGCCCCTCCCTCCGTACCGCCGCACCCCCGTGAAGGAGCCCATGAAACCCGACGAACCCACCTGGACACCCCCGCCCAAGGACGGCACGCAGCCGCCCGCCGAGGTGGGCCGCATCCTCCGCCTCTTCCGCCCCTACCGAGGCCGTCTCGCACTGGTCGGGCTGCTGGTCGGCGCCTCCTCGCTGGTGTCGGTCGCCTCCCCCTTCCTGCTCCGCGAGATCCTCGACACCGCCATACCGCAGGGGCGCACCGGCCTGCTCACCCTGCTGGCGCTCGGGATGATCGCCACCGCCGTGATGAACAGTGTCTTCGGCGTCCTCCAGACCCTGATCTCGACCACGGTCGGCCAACGCGTCATGCACGACCTGCGCACCGGCGTCTACACCCAGCTCCAGCGCATGCCCCTGGCGTTCTTCACCAGGACGCGTACCGGCGAGGTGCAGTCCCGCATCGCCAACGACATCGGCGGGATGCAGGCGACGGTCACCTCCACCGCCACGTCCCTGGTCTCGAACCTGACCGCCGTCGTCGCCACAGTCGTCGCGATGATCGCGCTCGACTGGCGGCTCACCCTCGTCTCGCTGCTCCTGCTGCCCGTCTTCGTCTGGATCAGCCGCCGCGTCGGACGCGAGCGGAAGAAGATCACCACCCAGCGGCAGCGCCAGATGGCCGCGATGGCGGCGACCGTCACCGAATCCCTCTCCGTCAGCGGCATCCTGCTCGGCCGCACGATGGGCCGTTCGGACTCGCTGATCAAGGGCTTCGCGGAGGAGTCGGAACAGCTGGTCGACCTCGAGGTCCGCTCCAACATGGCGGGACGCTGGCGTATGTCGACCATCGGCATCGTCATGGCCGCCATGCCCGCCGTCATCTACTGGGCGGCCGGCCTGACCCTGCGCTCCGGCAGCACGGCCGTCTCCATCGGCACGCTCGTCGCCTTCGTCTCGCTGCAGCAGGGACTCTTCCGGCCCGCCGTGAGCCTGCTCGCCACGGGCGTCCAGATGCAGACGTCCCTCGCGCTCTTCCAGCGCATCTTCGAGTACCTGGACCTGAAGGTCGACATCACGGAGCCCGCGAACGCCGTACGGCTGGAACGCATCCGCGGCGAGGTCGCCTTCGAGCATGTCGACTTCGGCTACGACGAGAAGAGCGGGCCCACCCTCGACGGCATCGACGTGAAGGTGCCCGCAGGCAGCAGCCTCGCCGTGGTCGGCCCCACCGGATCCGGCAAATCCACCCTGAGCTACCTCGTGCCCCGGCTGTACGACGTCACCGCCGGCCGGGTGACGATCGACGGCGTCGACGTACGGGACCTCGACTTCGACTCCCTCGCGAGAGCAGTCGGCGTGGTCTCGCAGGAGACCTACCTCTTCCACGCCTCCGTCGCCGAGAACCTCCGCTTCGCCAAACCCGACGCCACGGACCAGGAGATCGAGGCGGCGGCGCGTGCCGCGCAGATCCACGACCACATCGCCTCCCTCCCCGACGGCTACGACACCCTCGTCGGCGAGCGCGGCTACCGCTTCTCCGGCGGCGAGAAACAGCGCCTCGCCATCGCCCGTACCATCCTGCGCGACCCTCCGATCCTGGTGCTCGACGAGGCGACCAGCGCCCTCGACACCCGTACGGAGCACGCCGTCCAGGAGGCGATCGACGCTCTTTCGGCCGGCCGCACCACGCTCACCATCGCGCACCGCCTCTCCACCATCCGCGACGCGGATCAGATCGTCGTACTGGAGGGCGGCCGGACCGTCGAGCGGGGCACGCACGAGGAACTCCTCGCGCGGGACGGCCGCTACGCCGCCCTCATTCGCCGTGACACCCGACTGGCACCCGCGGCGGGCTGACCGTCCGGACCGGGTCCGACCGCCCGGGGTCCGGGCGGTCCTGGGATCCAGGCGGTCCCGGGGTCCAGGCGTGCGGGGTTCCGGCTTTCCTGGGCACGGGTCGCCGGCGGGGTTTCGGCCGTCCCGGATTGCGGCCGCCCGTCACCCGGCCGCAGGGTTACCGGGTGTCGAGCGCCGATGCCACCGAACCGAGGCATTTGTACGGTTATCGTGCCCGCATGGTGAACGAGCCCGGTACTTTTCGGTACCGCCGGAGACTGCGCCCCACTCGGCGGGGCAAGGCGATGTTGCTCCTGGGGGGCGCGCTCGTGGCCGCCGCCACGGTTGCGGCCCCCTTGCTGGTTCTCAAGGACGGTCCGGAGGCGGGCGCCGAGGAGACCACCTCCCTGGTGATCCCCGAGGGATGGCGGGCGGGCCAGATCTACGCGGCTGTCGACCGCGCTCTCGGGCTTCAGCCGGGCACCACCGAGAAGGCGGTGCCCGGGGCGCGACTGCCGCTGCCGGCTGCCGCTCACGGCAATCCGGAGGGTTACCTCTTCCCGGCCACCTATCCCATCCGCTCCGACACGACCCCACGGAGTCTGCTCCGCTACATGGTGGCCACGGCGTCCCAGCGCTTCGGGAACGACCGGATCGCTGCCGGAGCGCCCCACAACGACATCTCCGCCTACCAGGCGGTGACGCTCGCCAGCGTCATCCAGGCGGAGGCGGACACCGCCTCCGACATGGGGAAAGTGGGCCGGGTCGTCTACAACCGCCTACGCCGGGACATGCCCCTGCAGATGGACTCGACGCTCAACTACGCCCTGGGGCGCTCCACGCTGGACACCACCACCGAGGACACCCGGATCGACAGCCCGTACAACACCTACCGGAGCAAAGGGCTCCCGCCCACCCCCATCGGCAACCCCGGCGAACAAGCGATGCGGGCCGCCATCGGTCCCGCCCCGGGCCCGTGGCTGTATTTCGTGACGGTCGGACCGGGGGACACCCGCTTCAGCGAGAGCTACGCGGCGCATCAGCGGAACGTCGTCGAGTTCAACCGGAACCGGGAGAGCGCCGCAACCGCCGGATGACGGCCGAGGCAGCCCGTCGAGGGCTCAGGAAGGGGCAGGCCGGCTCAGGCGGCAGTGCCCGCAACGAAGGGCGCCGGGGCGACATTCTCTGCGTGCTCCGTCAGGAGCCGCACGACCGAACGCACCGCGGTGCGCCCGGCGCGGTTGGCACCGATGGTGCTGGCGGAGGGGCCGTAGCCCACGAGGTGGACGCGCCCGTCCCGTACCGCCCGCGTGTTCTCCACCCGGATGCCGCCGCCGGGCTCCCGCAGTCCCAGCGGTGCCAAGTGGTCGACGGCGGGCCGGAAACCGGTCGCCCAGAGGATCACGTCGGCGTCGACGTCGGTGATCCGCTCGTCGTCCCAGGCCACTCCCGTCGGGGTGATGCGGTCGAACATCGGAAGCCGGTCGAGAATCCCGCGCGCCCGCGCGTCGCGGACGGCATCGTTGAGCGGCAGGCCGGTCACACTCACCACACTCTGGGGCGCCAGCCCTCGACGCACCCGTTCCTCGACCAACGCGACGGCGGCACGGCCTTGTTCAGGCCCGAACGGGCCCTCGTGGAAGACAGGCTCGCGCCGGGTCACCCAGTACGTGGCCGCCGCGACATCGGCGATCTCCATCAGATGCTGCGTACCGGAAGCCCCGCCGCCGATCACCACCACCCGCAGCCCGGCGAACTCGCCCGGCCCTGGGTAGCCGGAGGTGTGGAGCTGCCGCCCGAGGAACGTCTCCTGCCCCGGATAGCGCGGCCAGAACGGCCGGTCCCAGGTGCCGGTCGCGTTGATCAGGGCCCGTGTCGCGTACGTCCCCTCGGACGTCTCTACCAGCAGCCGCCCCCCGCTGCCCGCCCCCGCCGCTTCCCGGACCGCCCTGACGTCCACCGGGCGGTGCACCCTGAGCCCGAAGCGGTTCTCGTACGCGTGGAAGTACGCGCCGATTACTTCGGAGGAGGGCCGATCGGGATCGGCGCCGGTCAGTTCCATGCCCGGCAGCGCGTGCATTCCGTGCACCTTGCCGTACGTCAGTGAGGGCCAGCGAAACTGCCAGGCGCCCCCCGGACGCGGTGCGTGGTCGAGCACGACGAAGTCGCGGTCCGGCTCCAAGCCGACCCGCGCCAAGTGGTGGGCGGCGGCCAGCCCGGCCTGACCCGCGCCGATCACCACCACGTCCATCGCCCGCACCGTCCCGGAATCGTTCACGTTTCTACCAACTCCGGAGGTGCGACTCTTCTTCCCGGGCCGGGCGATCGTCCGCCGCGGCTGCCGATCACCGTGGGGCGTCCAGCAGCCCCGGGGTGGAAGATGGCGCCATGCCTGATTCCTTCACCACGCACCTCCTGGGTACTGCGGGACAGCTCGGCGACGACCTACCACTTCGTGACTGGTGGCAGGCTTGCCTCGATCGTCGACGGAGCCGGGCGCAAGCAGACTCTCACCTACGGCTCGACGGGGCTCCTCGACGTCGTGACAGATCAACTGTCAGGGCGGTCGCTGAAGTTCACCTGGTCCGGTGGCCGGGTCTCACAGGTGACGACCAGCGCCGAGACGTCCGGCACGCCGGGTCTGACGTGGACTTACTCGTACACGGGAAATCAGCTGACGAAGGTCTGCTCGCCCGATTCGGCCACGGAATGCTCCTCGTACACCTACGAGGACGGGTCGCTCTACCCGTCGATGGTTCTGGACGCAGGACCGGTGTCGTACTGGCGGCTGGGAGAGCAGGAGGGGTCCGTCGCCGCGAGCGAGGCTCCGTCCCGGACAGGTCTGAACGACGGGATCCACCGTGACGTGGTGCTCGGGCAGCCGTCCGCGCTCAGTGGCACCACCGATCCGGCAGCCGGCTTCGACGGAACGGACTCCTACGTCGAACTTCCCGACGGACAGATCGACGCGTCTACTTTCCTCGCGGTCGAACTGTGGTTCAAGACAACCAAGCCGGGCGTCCTCGTGGGCTTCCAGGAAGGACGGCTCGACGAGGGCAAGCCCGCCCACTACAGCCCGTTGGCCATAACCGCCGACGGAAAGCTGCGCGGACAGTTCGAAGTCACCGGCCAGGGCGTGACAGCCATGACTTCCACGGCGACGGTCACGGACGACAAGTGGCACTACGCAGTCCTCAGCGGAGCCGGTACCACGCAGTCTCTCTATCTCGACGGCACCAAGGTCGGGACCGTCAGCGGCCCCATCAACCACTACGACAAGAGCTATGCCTACCTGGGGGCAGGCTATTCGAGTGCGACATGGGACGGCATTGACGCAGGTCTGCGCTACTTCACCGGCCAACTCGACGAGGCTGCCCTCTACCACCACCCCCTCGATGACGCCACCGTCGCCGCGCACTACGCCGCCCGCGCCGCAGTCGGAAGAATGACGAAGTCCACCCTCCCCTCGGGCCGGCTCCACGCCACCGCCTCCTACGACCAGAGCAGCGGCCGCCTCACCGACTACACCGACGCCAACGGCGGAACGTGGAAAGTCTCCAACCCCACGTACTCGGCAGGCTCAGTGAGCTACGCCGACGCGGTCAGGGCCTCCGGACCGGAGGGCTACTGGAGACTTGGCGAACGCAGCGGAGCCACCGCCGCCAGCGCCATCGATACAGGAACGGACGCTTCGTACGCAGACAGTGCAGAGCTCGGATCGGTCGGAGCCTTCGCCGACGGCGACAACACCGCCGTGACGTTCGACGGGACGACCGAGTCCTACGTGGAGCTGCCTGGTGACCTCCCCTCGTCAGCTACGGCGACCACCGTGGAAATGTGGTTCCGGACCGCGAAGCCGGGCGTCCTGCTGGGACTGCAGAACGCACCTCTCGGGGAAAATCCCACGCTCTATCACTCTGTGCTGAACATCGGCGAAGACGGCAAGCTGCGTGGCCATCTCCGCCTCGCAGCCGGCGGAGCCGCGCAACCCATCACTTCGAGTGCGACCGTCACCGACAACGAGTGGCACCATGTCGCCCTCACCGGATCCGGGTCCACACAGACCCTCTTCCTCGACGGCGTCTCCATGGGCAGCCGCAGTGGCGCGCTCACGAGGTCGGGCCTGGACTACGCCTACCTCGGTGCGGGCTACGCCAGCGCCAGCTGGACTGGGATCGCGGCAGCGTCGACCTCCTACTTCAACGGCCAAATCGACGAGCCCGCGATCTACAACAAGTCACTCACCGCCACCACGATTGCCGCGCACTACCGCGCGCGCAACGCCCTCGTTGCCGGAGACGGCCCGCACTACCGGGGCGAAGTCACCGGCGACGCACCGGCGGCGTACTGGCGCTTCGACGAAACCACCGGCACCACCGTACGCAGCGATGTGGCTGCAACCAGCAGCAACGGTACATACACGAATACAGCCCTTGGTGCCACCGGCATCTTCGGAACCGGCGACGGAACTGCCGCCAGCCTTTCGGGAAGCGGCGCAGCTCGCGTGACGAGCAGCATGCTGAGCGGGGACACCAGTCTCTCGGTCGAGTTGTGGTTCCGCACGTCAAAGACCAGCGAAGTCCTTCTCGGGTTGCAGAACACACCACTGGGACAGGTTCCCACCGGCTGGCGGCCCGCGCTCAACATCGACGGCAGCGGCAAACTGCGCGGCGAGTTCTACCTCACGGCCAACACCGGGGCGACCCCGATCACCTCACCCACCGCGGTGAACGACAACAAATGGCACCACGTCGTCCTCAGCGGTGCCGACACCACACAGACCCTCTACCTTGACGGCGCAGCCGTCGGGACACTCAACGGTGCCATCAGCGACCAGGCGCTGGAGTACACCTATATCGGCGCAGGCTTCGGATCCTCCGGCTGGATGGGCCTGGCGAACAACACCTACTACTTCACCGGTGACCTCGACGAAGCCGCTTTCTACGGCCACCCGCTGACCGAGGACCAGGTCGCCGATCACTACGAGGCCCGGGAGCGCTCAGGTCTTTCCGCCCTCGCGGCCTCCATTTCCCTCACCGACCCGGCCGGCAAGATGACGACCACCACCTACGACGCCCTGCGGGGCATGCGCCCCACGCGGGACGTGGACGCGGAAGGCTTCGAGACGACGTACGCCTATGACACCGGCGGCTTCGTCCACACCGTGACCGACGCCAACGGCCATGCCACCATCACCGGCCACGACGCCCGGGGCAACGCCGTCACCTCCACTACCTGCCGGGACGCGGACTCCTGCTGGACCTCGTTCTCGGAGTACTACCTCAACACCACCAACGAGCTCGACCCTCGCAACGACAAGCCCGTGGCCGTGCGTGACGCCCGCTCCACCGGCCCGCAGGACAACCGGTACCGCACCACCCTCACCTACACGGCCATCGGACAGCCCGACACCACCACGCTCGCCGACGGCCGGACCACCGACCTGGCTTACACCACCGGAACGGAACCAGCAGCCGGTGGCGGCACCACGCCCCCCGGCCTGGTCGCCTCGCAGACCACCCCGGGCGGCGCCGTGACCACCTACGCCTACTTGTCCAACGGTGACGTCGCCGAGACAAAGGCCCCCTCGGGACTGGTCACCAAGTACACCTACGACGGCCTCGGCAGGAAGATCACCGAGACCCAGGTCTCCGACTCCGTCCCCGCCGGTGTGACCACCACATACGCCTACGACAAGTTCTCGCGAATCGTCAGCGAGACGGGCGCACCAGTCAAGAACGAAATCACCGCGGCCACACACACCACGAAAAACAGCTTCCTCTACGACGCGGACGGCAACGTCCTCACCGAGAAGTCCGAGGACACCACCGGCGGCGACCTCGCGCGCATCACCTCTCACCATTACGACACCCATGGCCTCAACGACGCCACGACCGACGCCGAAGGAAGCACCACCCTCTTCGAACACGACGCGTTCGGACGACTCGCTCAGGAGACCGACGCCGGAGGCACCACCTACACCCACTCCTACACCGACCGCGGACTCCAGGCGGAGACGGTGCTGAAGGATTGGACCGGCCACCCCGACGGCGGAACTCGCGACCTCGTCCTCACCTCCAGCGCCTACGACCCCGCCGGCCGCCTAGCCTCCACCACCGACGCCATGGGCGCCACCGTCGTCTACACGTACTTCGACGACGGTCTGCCCGCGACGACGACCGCGAAGGCCGTCACCCAGGCAGACGGCACCCGCCACGACATCGTGGTCGAGGCCAACACCTACGACGGAGCCGGAAACCTGACCCGCCAGACCGTCGGCGGAGGCACCACCACGACCGACTACCAGGTCGACGCGACCGCCCGCACCATCCGCGAGACCCTCGACCCCGCCGGACTCAACCGGACCACCGCCTACACGTACGACAACGACGACCGCATCACCGAACAAGCCTCCGCCGTCGACGCGTCAGGCAAGACGCAGAAGACCACTGTCGACTACGACGTCGCCGGCAACCCCAAGAAGGAAACGGTCACCGACGGGCTCACCACCCACGTCACGACCAACACCTTCGACCAGCGCGGACTGGTCACCTCCAGCGTGCCTCCCAACGGCAACACCGCAGGCGCGAACGCGGCAGCCCACACCACCAACTACCGCTACGACACCGTCGGCCAGCTCGTCGAGACGATCAGCCCGCCCGTCCAAGTCGCCGAGAACGGCAACACCCCGACCACCAGCAGGCCCGCGACCCTCGCCGGCTACAACACCTTCGGCGAAGCGACCGAGAACCGCGACGCCCGGGGCAACATCACCCGCTCGACCGTCGACCGCGTCGGCCGCACCACCGCGGTGACCCTGCCCACCTACACCCCCACGGGTGGGTCCCCGATCACCGCGGTAGCGCGGACCACCTACGACGCCCTCGGCCAGGTAACCGCCACGCAGGACCCACTGGACCGCACCACCCGATACGGCTACGACCAACTCGGTCAGCTCATCGAACAGACCGACCCGGCAGTCGCCACACCCGTCGCCCAACTCGGCCAGAACACCAACATCCTGTCCGGCAACTCCCTGGCGCTCGACGGAGGACGCGTCACCCGGTCCACCTGGACACCCACCGGACTGCCGCTCTCCGTCACCGGACCCACCGGCGCACGGACCGAGGCCACTTACGACGAGCTCGGCCGGCAGCTCACCGCCACCACCATCGACCGCTACCCGTCCCTGCAGAACCTCACCAGCCGCTACACCTGGGACGACGCCGACAACCAGACCGCCTCGGCCACCCCGGCCGGAGGAACCACCTACGGAACGTTCAACCCGGCAGGCCAGCCCCTCACCATCACCGACCCGGCCGACGGCGTGACCCGGTTCACCTACGACCGCCTCGGCAGAACGACCGAAACCTACGACCCCACCAACCGCAAGAGCGTCGCCACCTACGACGCCCTGGGCAACATCACCAGCGCCACCGACTACGGCACGGGCACCACCGCCCTGCGCACCGCCCGATCCGAATTCGACGCCAACGGCAGCCTCACCGCGACAACATCCGCTTCCGGCTCCCACACCACCTACACCCTCGACGCCCTGGGCCGTACCACCCAACAGACCGAACTCGTCACGGACACACGCTCCATCACCACGAGATTCGGCTACGACGCCAACGACAACCTCACCCGCACCACAGACGGCCGCGGCAACACCACCACCTACAGCTTCACCCCCTGGGACCTGCCCGAGTCGACCGTAGAACCGGCCACCCCCACTTACCCGAACCTCACCGACCGCACCTTCACCACCCTCTACGACGCCGTGGGGCAGGGCGTGACCGATCTTCTCCCCGGCGGAGTCAAGCGGGAACGTACCTACGACACCCTGGGCCGACTCGTCCAGGAAACCGGAACCGGCGCCGAAGCCCCCACCACCACCCGCACTTTCGGCTACGACCTCGCCGACCGCATGGTCTCCCAAGGCACCGACTCACCCCTGGCCCAGGACACCTACACCTACAACGACCGAGGCCAACTCCTCACCGCCCAAGGCCCGAGCGGCACCTCGTCCTACACGTACGACACCGACAGCAACCTCACCCAGCGCACCAACGGCAACTGGACCACCGAATACGGCTACGACAACGCCGGCCGGCTCGACTGGCTCTGGGACGAAATCACCGGCAACGACATCTGGTTCGAGTACGACGCCGCAGGCCGCCCCACCAGCGATCAGTACGCGACCCTGCCCGCGGGCTCGACCCAGTGGACCGCCACAGCCCGCCGCTCCTACGACTACGACAGCCTCGGCCGCCTCACCGGTGACCGCGTCACCGACGCGACCGGAGCCAACCAGAGCACCGCCACCACCTACGGCTACGACCTCGACGACCGGCTGACGAAGAAGACCACCACCGGAGTGGCCGGAGCGGGCGACAACACCTACGGCTACGACCGCGCGGGCCGGCTCACCTCCTGGACCCGCGGCACGACGACGACCGGCTACGAATGGGACGACGCTGGCAACCGCACCAAGGCGGGCAACGCGGCCTCCACGTACGACGCCCGCAACCGCCTCCTCAACGACGGCACCACCACCTACACCTACACCCCGCGCGGCACCCTCGCCTCCACCAGCCGGCCCGCCCAGGCCACCCGCCCGCTCACCTTCGACGCGTTCGAACGCAAGATCACCGACGGCATCGAGTCCTTCGCCTACGACTCGCTCGACCGCGTACGCGGTAGCGAACAAGCCACCTTCACCTACGACGGCGGCTCCAACGACCTCGCCTCCGACGGCACCAGCTCCTACTCCCGTACCCCGGACGGCACCCTCCTGGCCACAGCCAAGGGGAGCACCAGACAGTGGGCACTCACCGACCAGCACACCGACGTCACCGCCGGCCTCTCACCCGACGGCACGACAGTCACCAGCTCCACGACCTACGACCCCTTCGGGCAGCCAACCGCGACCAACGGCACAACCTCCACCCTCGGATACCAGTCCGGATGGACCGACCCCACCACCGGCGACGTCAACATGGCAGCCCGCTGGTACCAACCCGGCACCGGCACCTTCACCTCCCGCGACACCCTCCAACTCAACGCCGACCCCTCCGCCCAGGCCAACCGCTACCTCTACGCCAACGCCGACCCCCTCAACGGCACCGACCCCACCGGACACGGCGCGCAATGCGTATGCGGCGGAGTCCCGACAGGAATGGCGTCCTACACCCCCGTGGGTAGCAGGTTCGGAGGCTTCAGAGGCGGGAAGCCGTCCAAGGGCGGAAACGCCAAGAGCGGTAGCAAGTCGAGTAGTTCGAAGAGTGCTGCGGGCGGCAGTTCTGTGGGCACGAGACTGATGTCTGCCTTGAACAAGGCGGCCAAGCAAATCGAGGAGCGGTTCTCCGAAGCCCTCTCTCAGAAATATGGCACGACGAATTACAGCAGTCAGAACCGGCGCATCCAAGAGGAACTGCGACGACTGGAGGCCAGTCACACTGCGAAACCACAGAGCGGTGGCCCCGGCGGCGGCGCCTCCGGCCAGCCGACCTCAGCGGGCGGACGATGCACGTACAGCTGCGGCGGGACCACTACGTATGCGGCCCGACCTTCCGCACCGACCGCCACACGCCCATTGCCTCCGCAGAACCCTAACAGCGGACCGCACCCCGTACCCGCTCCCACCCGCCCTACGCCGAAGCCTGACTGGAACCCCAAGGCTGGCGACTGGAAGCCCAGTGACGGATGGAAGGCTGTAGTCGGCGCACTGAATATGCTTGGCCTCGCCGGACATGACCAGTACGAGCCTGATCAGGGCCCTACCCTACAACCCGCCTCCGGAATCGATCCCGACTCCGATTTTGATGAGGACAGCCCGAAGGACTGCCGCAGCGCGTGGGGAGGTTGGAGGAAGTACGGGCCTGTGGATCCATTGCACGGGAATCGAGCAACAGGTGTGGAAGCGTGCCTCGACAACGCCTTCATTAGCGCGAATAAGGGAACGCCACCAAATACGAGGGCTGTAGCTCCGCCGGGCTATACTTGGGCGGCGATCAACGCCTCGAACAACGGCAACAGGCCGGCGAAGTTCTGGCGCAACGCTTGCCATCTGCTGGCTGCGCAGCTAGGTGGGGACGGGCTGCGTTATGACAATTTGGCTACATGCTCCCGATCGGTCAATGCGACTCGGATGGACTTGCGAGACCCTGGTCAGAGTCAGAATATGCTGCACTATGAAACCATGGTCAAAAACGCGATAGATGACCAGCAGGTGGTGCGATATAAGGTCACTCCTCTTTATTTGGGAAACAGGGTTGTGCCGTATGCGTTTCGGATGCAGGCCAGTGGTGTTTTTGTTGACGGAGCGCCAGGGGTGTATTTTGATGAAGAAGTGCCGAATGCGATGTACAGCCTGCGCACCAAGCGGTTCCAGAATTTGGGTCGCACAATTCCGGAAGGTTATTTGAAGTGACCGCTTATTTTCAGATCTTGTCCGAATCGTTGACTCATTTTCAGGGGGATGCAGGGGACGACGTTGATTGGGGTGAGATTGAAATCGCCTATCGCTTCGAATTCCCCCGGGACTACAAGGAGTTCGTAAGAGGATTCGGCGCCGGGACAATCGAGGGAAGTATCGCAACCCTTATCCCTGTTGTAACTTCTGATCCGATGGTGCGTCGAGTCACTCATTTGCCGGATGCTGTGCGTGAAGAAAGTGCATTTCACGTATGGGCTGAAGGCGATGATGTTCGTGCGAAGGGATATGGAATTGATCAAATTCTTGTCTGGGGGGAGACGGATAGTGCGGATTTGCTCGGCTGGATCGCCTCACGGGGCGACCCTGATTCCTGGCCTGTTGTTGTCTACTCGAGAAGCGAGGCGGCTTGGAGTGTTTATTTTTGTGGGATGGTTGAATTTCTTGCAAAGCTGCTGATGGGATGCTTCGAAAGATGCCCAATCAGTGACACTTCGCTTGTGGGAATTCCGAAATTGCGCTTTTTGCATGACCGGGACGAGGAGCGCCTCGCGGAAGAGGGAGTTTATCCTTGGAGTGAGGAATAGCAGCGGCTACTGAGGTTTAACTCGTGGTGTCGTTACGCAGATCTGATGGTCAGGCCGGTCTCGGTGAGGCAGCCGTCGATGAGGCTGCTGCGGTACTGGATGTGCCGTAGGCCGCTCCGGAGCGTGCGGATGAGGTGTTCTGGCGTGGAGAAGGCGATGTTGGAGAGCCAGCCGCGACGTAGCAGGGACCAGATGCCTTCGACGGGATTGAGGTCGGGGGCGTAGGGCGGCAGGTAGAGGATGGTCAGCCAGTCACGGGAGTCGGCGAACTCCCTCAGGTCTGCGGCTTTGTGGACGTTGAGGTTGTCCCAGATGAGGACGATCGGTCCGCCGAGTTGTTGGTGGGCTGCGGTCAGCAGGTCGCGGTAGTCGCGCCAGGAGAAGCTTTTGCGCCCGTCACGGTTGCCGTCGTCCCGTCGAGGCCGGTAGATCAGCCGGGATCGGTGGCCGGGTTTGTAGCAGGTCAGCGCGGCGATCGATATCCGCCTGCGCGAGCGGCCGCGGACCCGCACCACCGGGGTCCGCCCGCGCTGGGACCAGGTCCTGGCTTGCGACGGCGTCATGGAGAAGCCGGCTTCGTCCTCGAAGACCAGCCAGGCTCCACGGGCCGCCGCTAGCCTTCCGCGCGGGGCCACACCTCCTTGACCCACCCGGACACTGCCTCGTCGTCCCGCTCCATGGCACGACGGGCCGGGACCTGGCAGGACCAGCCGTTGCGCACCAACAGCTTGCGTACGCCCTGAATCGTGTAGGTGAGGTGGAAGCGCCGTCCGATCACCGTCTTCACACGGTTCAGAGTCCAGCGTTGGTCCTCCCAGCCGTGCGCGGCCGGCCCCTTGGCCAGCTCCGACTCCAGCTGAGCGAACTGCTTCTCACTCAGTCGCGGCAGCGACGCGAGCCCCTGCGACCGCAGGGATCGTGGGCCGCCCTCGGCCCACGTGTGACGCCACCGCTGCACCGATCGGACACTGACCCGCAGATCCCTGGCGATCGCCGTACTGCCCTCGCCCCGAGCGAACCGCTCGGCTGCCTGGAGCCGTAACTCCTCCCGCCTGCACTGTCGTTCAGCGGTCAACCCGCCACCCTGTGGATACCTCATCCTCCCGTGATACCGCAGGCACACACCCCCGTCAGCCCTTATGACTTCACGAGTTCAATCTCAGTAAGCCCCTGTTCTTCCTCCCGTCCGCGGACAAGAACGCACCTGGCCGTGACCCGGATGCCACCCGGAACGCGATCTGCCCCGACGGATGGGCGGCAACCTACGGCAGCTGGACGCCACCACCGTTCCGGAGATCCAGTCGACCGACAAGGCGTCATGTGACGAGTTCGCTTAGGCCTCCACCTACAACTCCGGCGGCATGCCCGGTGGCACGAACGAAGTCGATACCGGTAACGACTGCGTGCAGACCTACGCCACCCGAGTCGCGCAGGGTCAATGGCACCTGTACGACGACGTCCGCCAGGCCGCGCCCTCATGGACGGAGAAGTGCGGTCGCTCAGCCATGTCGGGATGGATCAACTCCACCTCGATGGGCGGAGCTTTCAGCGGAGGCTTCTCGGGCAAGTACCGGCTGTTGGACAAGGACCCGTACTGGGTGGACTTCCCCCAGTTCGCACATTGCGATGCATCCAAGACGACCGTGACCTGCACCGTACCCAAGGCGTGACAGGCTGCTGACCGCTGGTGGGGCACGGCACCGGTTCACGCCGTGCCCCACCAGCCCCGCCTTGCAAGAGAAAGGGGTAATAACCATGCCCGACGACGGCCTCGCATGGATTGCAGAAGCCTGGCGCGGAGCGAATGTGAGCGCCACCGAGCTGTACATCACCTGCGCCCGGGGCCTGGGCCCTGAGGCGCTCGCCGAACGTATGGCTGACCACGAACTCGTCCAGGCCGCCCCCGCCATGACCGTCGCGGAAGCGTCAGCGATGGTCGACCTCGCGCAGACCTACTGCGTTGGCCGTCTCGGCCGAAGCGGCGACTGGTCGTTCATCGTGGAGAGCGGGGGGAGCGAAGGATGGGCCCTGGATCCGGCCGTGTCTCGTGGCACCGAGGTCCTTATCTTCGACCCGCGACCAGATGACCCGCCCTCCATCTTCCGGTACCTGGCCGACGGGGTCGTTCAGCTGCACTTCGAGTTGGGTGCTGGCTATGACCCTGCCGGAGCTCAGCCCGACCTTTTGCGTCCGGCGCTGGAGGAGGCCGGGGTCATCCCTCCGGAGGATTCCATGGACGACCTACTCGGTGCCGACGAGGAGTTGCCAACCAGCGAGGAGAAGCGCCGAGTGCTGAAAGTTATTGGAGATCACTTCGGACTATCGCTACCGCGGCACGAGATTGAGAGCGGGCGACTTCCCGGCGTCGTCACTCGCACCTCGCCACCAACCTCTTGGTGATCACGAGTATCTGGAGAGGTCCGGTCACGCCTCCGAGACATCCAGGGCCCCGGGAAAGTCGTTTTGTAGACCTGTGACGTGGGCTTCTCAAGGCGAGCCTGGGGCCGAAGGCGAGCAGCCGGTGGTGCACCGCCTCACTGATGCACGACCCGGATGACGTGATCGCCGAGGCGTTCACGCAGGCCGGCGACCGCGACCCGGGCCGACATCGGCCCTGGGCCGTCCTCGTCGACGGCGCCCGCCACCGGCTCGACCCCATCGAGGTCGAGGCACGGCGCCGCGCCGATCCACATCCTGATCGACTTCGTTCATGTCGCCGAGTACGTCTGGAGGGCGGCCCACGTCTTCCACCCGGTCGGGAGCGAGGCGGCGGAGACCTTCGCCGCCGAGAAACTCACCGCGATCCTGCACGGACACGCAGCCCCCCTCACCGACGAGATGACCGCCAGGGCCGCAGAAGAAGAACTCACCGGCGCGAAGCAGGAGAGCATCGACACCTGCGTGCGCTACCTGACCGGCACCTCGACCGGCTCCGCTACGACACCGCGCTGGAGAAAGGCTGGCCGATCGCGGGCTGGGCCGAGGGTGCCTGTAGGCACTTGATCGGCGACCCTCTCGACATCATCGGTGCCCGCTAGGGCCTCGCCGGCGCCGAAGCCGTACTCAAACTCCGCGCAGTCCACGCCAACGGCGACCTCGCCTACCACCACACCCGCGAGCACCAGCGCACCTACCCCGACCAGCACGCGCACGGCGTTGACCTCAGCACGCGCTTGGAGGGCGTCCCGATCCGGATAGTCTGGGGTTGTCTTAACGGATGTTGGTGGAGTCGAAGGTCACCAACTTAGACAACTGCGGCGCATGAGCCGAGCACTTAATGGCACACCCGTTCGGTGCCGTGTCGTACGCGCGGTGCTCCCCGGGGGCGGTCGCTTCTCAGATGTCGAGTAGTTGCCGGAGGGCGTCCGGGCCGAGGCGCTTGTCCGCATCGGCGACAGCTCCGTTGAAGCGGACTCCCTCGGTTCCGAGAATTTCTGCGGGGGTGTCCGTTCGGGTATGGTCCGCCCACTGGAAGCCGTTGCTGACGCGTCCTGCTGCGTTCAAGACACGCCAGGGGCTGGGACATTGGCCGCAGGTACTCAGGTGTCTTCCGACCGGAACGGCGTGGCTGCCTATCACTGCTGCCACGTCACCGTAGGTGGTCCATCGTCCAGCAGGGACTGCGCCCAGTAGGGTGTGCAGCTCGGTCCAGTCTTTGCGGGTGCCGTTGAGTTGCTTGGCCAGCCCTGAGAGGTTGAGTCCTGCCAGGGTGGCCCATTCTTCGCTGTCGACATCGCTGGGAACCTGACTGGTGTCGACGTCCCACCATGTTGTGCCCTGTATGCCGTCGGCGGTGCGGCTCGTCACGCTCGTGAAGATGTGGTTGGCCAGACCAGTGGGGGAGTAGGACGCGCCGTCGGCATCCCAGATCAGTGGCTGAGCAGTGTTGTTGGTCCAGACGGCTGTTGCTCTGCTGCCGTCCTCTTCTACCCACGCGTTGATGGCATTACGGATGGCTTCCGTTGCCCCATGGCGCGGTGTCATGAGCAGTTTGGTGCCTTCGGGCAGGAGGCCCGCACCGACGAGCACGTGGACGGCGTTGCGTGAGCGTGCACGTTCCTGCAGCTTCTTGGCTGCCGCCTCACCTTCGACTCGGGCAGGTGCGAGCGTGAACTCCTCTACCTCCGGGGTCGGATAGACCTTGGTGAAGCCGGCGACGACGTGTTCCTCCACCTTCCACAGCCCCACCTGAATGAGGTCGATGTCGAGGCCCATTTCCGACAGCCAGACCACGGAGTGGGTGACCTGCTTGGGGAAGTCAGCGGCGATGATCACCTGTCGGGGGCGCTGGAGCAGCTCCGGGCTCCACTCCCCGTCCACATGATCGAGCAGGCGCTGCCTGCATGCATCGAAGTCGAGGTTTTGCCCCCTGCGCGACAGGAAGTCGCGGTGCGCCTGGGTCAGGGTGCTGAGGTCGAACCGGGACACCAGGGCGGCGTAGGTGATCGCCTGGAGGTGCACGTCCCTATCAGCCGTTCCGCGCTTCAGCTCGACCACGACGAGGCGCCCTGTTGCGTCCAGTCCAAGGACGTCCAGCCGGTCGCGCGCCGGCACGCCGTCCGTGTCGGCCCACCGGTCGTACTCCGCGGTAACGACGAGCACCGACTCCCCGAGCACCTGCGGGTGGGCGATCACCCACTCCTGCAAGTGCTGCCTCTCAAGGAGGCCTTCCGCAGCCAACCCGGTGCGCGCGATCGGTGTGGCCGCCTCGCCCATGACGGTGAAGAGGTGATCCACGATGGCCTCCTGGTGCAACCGGCAGCGCGACGCTCGACGTTCAGAGCTTACGTGGGCCGAAACCGGCGGGCCGGCCTTGGCACTCTTCCCGCGGCCCCGGCGCTTGCGGAACGTGCTCCACCAGCGGTTGCCGCGGCTGATCTTCCAGGCGGTCCGCTCGGTCATCGGCTCACCGGCCGCGCGGGCCTCGTCGGCCAGGAAACGGTGGCCGAACTCCGGGTCGTCGCGATGCGCGTCGAACAGGGCGTTCGCCCGGTACGCCGCGGCGAGTTCGGTGTCGGTGGCCGGTGCGGCCAGCAACCGGTAGTGGGGCTGGCGGGCCATCTTGAGTACCCAGCAAGTCACTGCCGCTGGCACCCTGTGAGGGGCAGCGGCCAGTTCGCGGACGAGCGGGTACATCACTTTGCTTGGGCACTGCAACATCCTTCCGGGTCGCCGCTCAGCAAGCCAGGTCAAGGTGTCACCTGATCATGCAACAGTCGCTTCTTCCTGTTCAGAGCGTCGGGGGGTCGCGGGCGCGGGTGGTTTCGAAGGGCCCGGGAAGCGGGTTGGCTCCCCGATGGCTCCCAGGGATCGAACCGCCCGCACCTGCCATTGACGCCTCTCCGTACGTGGCGCGGCGATCGGGTGTAGGTCCACGAGGCTGAGGCTGATCGACAGGGAGGCCGTCAGCGTCCTGGCGGAGGTGCCGGCCACGCGACTCCCTCGACCGCCGCACCGAGGAGGTCGCCCAGTCGATGCCAGGCACCCGGACCGGCGTGCGACATGGGACTTGCCGCGAACCGTTGCCAAGCAGCATCGCTGTCTCCGAGCACCTCGGACACGTAGGCCGCGACTGCGGGATGAGTGGTGTCATAGCGCGGACCACGGGCTTTGAGCGCTGACCAGGCAGGCAGCAGCCGGAGCAGCTCCGGAGGGCACTCGGGCCGGGCCAGCATGATCTCGGCCCAGCTTCTTCGCAGTTCGGGCCCACCGCCCAGGCACCTTCGCAGGTGCAGTGTGAGGTCGAGCAGAGTCTGCTGCGGAGCGGAGTGACGGGCCAGTACGTCGTCGAAGGTGAGGGACTTTCGGTAGGAGCGGGCGGCGAAGGAGAGCAGGGCCTCCTCGACGAGCGCGTCGTTCCCCGTGTGCCGGTCCAGGTACGCGACGAGAACGGCCTCGTCGGCGTCGGCAAGCTGTCTGAACCGGATGCGTTGAGGGTCGCCGAGGGAGGCCGTGCGTCGGCCCGGCAGGGCAGGGACGGGATCCGTGACGAGCGGCATGATGGTGGCCATCAGTTTCTCGGCCCGTTGGTTCTCTTCCCACGCGGAATGGTTGGAGGGGTAGCCGTATGCGCTGGACCGGATAGCCAGGGACCGCCTGGTGTCCTCAACTACAAGACGCGCCCTCTGCCGCGTCTCCTCCGTGACTTCGGGGAGATGGACGAGGAGTGCGTGCAACCAGCCGAGGTCGCGCACGACCCGATAGCGCGAGGCGGGTTCCGGTTCCCAGAGGTTCAGAGCAGAAAGGCAGATGGTTGCGAACCGCGTGGCGAGGGCGGCGACGAGCTCCTGGGACGCCAGCCATTCTCGGGGCCGGCCGTAACGCCGGGCCTCTCCGGGGTTGAGGAGGAACCGCCAGGTCTGGCTTCCTGCCCGCTCCACCCAGTCGACGGCGAGGCGGCAAAGAACGGTCTGGATGGACTCGGACTGCATCTCCTCGTCGAGGAATCGTTCCACGTAGTCGCGTTCGTCCTGGGACGCTGCCGCCAACGCGTCGGCGTAGCGCTCCCGAGCCTGCGTGGGCGTCAGCCCGTCCCGGCAGGACCGGGAAATCCGGGTGACGAGGACCGCACGCTCGAAGGACTCCAGGTTGTGTGCCGCGACTTCCTCCAACAAGGCTGGTTCTACGTGCCACGGTATGGATCCGAGCAGGTGCTCACGCACCACGCGGTCGGCTGCGGGGTGCGTTGCGGACCATTCCAGCAGGCGGCGGTGATGTTCGGTCTGGACCCGTAGGACGTCGTCCCACATGCTTTCCCAGGCGTCGGATGCGGCGCGGTGACGCTCCATCCACGCGTCGACGTCTTCTTCGCCGTCAAGCTTGTCCGGCCCGAGCGGTAGGCAGTCGAGGGCTGCGACGAACACGTCCTCGTGCAGGCCGTGTTCACCAAGAACGACCTGGGCGGGCGTTAGAACCTTTAGCAGCTCGGGGGCGATGGGCAGGCGCGATGTCGACCGTCGGCGGAGCTCAGCGACGACGGCGTGGATGAGTGCTGCGCCACCCTCTCTCCGGCCAAGGGCACCGAGTCGCGCCTCAGGGCACTTCTGCAGGACCTGCGCCCTGTATGCCTCCGGGCAGGCTTGGTGCGACAGAGCGACGCGGGTCAGGTCCATGCGCTCGGACGTCGTGTGCGGGCGCGGTTCGCGACTGAGATCGCTCTCCACTGCCATGGCCAACAGCCACTCGGGCGCGGACTTTGCGAGCGGTCCTGTAAGCAGGGACATGGCCAGGCCGTCCCGATCCGTGCCCGGGGGCGCCGCGCGGATCGCCTCGACAGCCATGCGGGTAGGCGGGGAATCGTCGGACGCCCGCGCGATGACCGTACGCAGGAAGTCGTGAGGAAGAGACAGGCGTGTTTCCGCCGCGGCCATCGGACTCCAATCGTTGGCACCGCCCCGCGACGTGATCCTCTGGTCAGCGCCACCCGGGCACGGTGTCGTATCAGGTGTGAGCGTCAATGATGCCGAAGGGGACTGACAATCCAGGTGAGTTCGGCATGATACTGACGTCGCACTACACCTGGCATGACAGGTCTGCCACCAACAGATCGAGGGTGGCCTCCTCGTGGAGCGCCACGCCGAGGGCGGTCATGGCGGGGGCGAGGTCCGGGTCCCAGTCTGCGTCGACCGGCTGTCCGTCGAGTGCCAGTTGAGGTATGCCTTCGGCTTGACTGCGGGCGGCCAGGCGCTCGTAGTCCGCAGTGTCCATGCGCCACGGCAGGGCTTCGTAGCGGCGGATGACCCGGTTGGCCAGAGTGATCCCCGGCCAGTCGAAGTCGCCGTGGTATGCGAAGTGGCAACCCGTGGCGGCGAGGGCGTCGAGAAGAGTGAAGACCACGGTGGCCGCGCTGCCGGAGGTGCACACCAAGGGCTGGACGCAGGCCGCGTCCGCCGCGGCTTCCACCACGCGCGGATTCTCACAGATGTGGATGAGAGTTCCGGCGGAGAGCTGCAGCCGGAGGCCATGCAGGTCGCGTGGTGTGACGTGAACTTCGGCGTGATGGTCGGCCCGCTCCCGCAGAGCACGCTCCCGCCAGCCCTCGCCGACGGGTCGCAGCCCGTAGGTGAGCACCGTGCTGGAGACCTCGTCCGGCGTGACGGACACCAGCCGCCACAGAGCGCGTCGGCCGGCGGCGTCGTCGGGGAACTCGGTGCCATGGGCGAGGGCGACGCCGCGTTGGACGACGCGTGCGAGCCAGGTGCCGTCGTCAAGGCCGTGCGCGGAGCCGGTCGTCACGGCGGCGAGTTCACCTCGACCGCGTGTGCCGTTGCGCTCAGGTCCGTCGGGTCCGAGGAGAACGGTGAGGACTTGGACCGCCTGTTGGAGTGTCCGTATGGCCGCTTCGGGTGTCACTCCTCTCGGAGCACCGGAACGGCGCAGCAGGTCGTACCACTGCCGGGGCCATTCCTGGTCGGCGAGTGAGGAGGCGTCCAGTGACGAAGCAAGAGACGACCACACCTGCTCTCGCCGTGCCGTCGCGTCCGCGCGGGCGGCACGGCGGTCGGTGAGGGGCGGGCCGAGTTCCTCCAGCGTCTGCCTGAGCCCGAGTCCGGCAGCCGACTCGCGTAGCCGTGCGTCGAGCACGTGGAGCCGTATGGTCACGGCGGCACCTGTGAGGGGTTTGCCCAGCAGGAGAGACAGGTCGTTGCGCTCCTGGGCGTTCATCGCGGTCAGCCGGAGCGAACCCGTGGCCTGTACGCCGTTGCTCTCCAGGCGTTTGCGTGCCCCCTGCCAGAGCCTGGTGAGTCCAGGTCCCGTCAGCCATTCGCGCGTCGCGGCGGGCAGCCCGCTCATACGGACACCAGACGCCGGTGCCGGCCGTTCCAGGTGTAGTGAAGGGTGGCCACCCCGCGTACGTGTGGATCACGGAGGCACTCGTATATGTGCAGGGACGGAACCTCGGGCCAGTTGCCCATGAGCCGCTCGCTGGTGAGGATGAAGTCGAGATCGAGGTCGACGAGGATACGGCCCAGCCGGCCGTGGGTGGGTTCGTCGACCTTGGCGAAGGCGTCGTCCAGGAGAATCAGGCGCGGTGCATGCGGTGCCGACCCGGCGAGGCTGGTGAAATGGGCGGCTGCCGCGGCGAAGAGCACGAGGTAGGAGAGAACCCGTTGTTCGCCCTGGCTGAGACCGGTCCGGCCGGTCAGTTTCCTACGGCGGCCCGGAGCCGCGTCCTCGACCACAAAGGTGTGGAAGCGGAACCAGTCGCGGTAGTCCAGCGCGGTCCGCAGATGGGCGGCGTAACCGGCTGACGGGTCGGCACGGCGGGCGTCCTCGATTCGGCGTTGCAGCACCTCGCGCAGCTGCTCGGTCTGGTCGCGCGTCCTGAGGCTCGACGGACTGCGCAGCAGCTCGACGGCCGCGCGCACATCCGCGTCCACCTCCTCGTCCAGCTTCCACAGCAGCTCGACACCGAGGCCGTGGGAGGTACGAACGGTCCGCAGGGTGTCGTTGAGAGCAGCGACCAGGTTCGCCGCGGTGATGACCTGCGCCGAGAGGTGGTCGCCGAGCTCGCCGGTCAGGAACCGCTGGAAGACGTCACGTTCGCGCTCGGTGAGCCGTCCCCGGGCCTCCGCCGCCTGCACGGCGATCCGCTCGCCCACGGCTGCGACGTCATGGGACCCGTGGTCGTCGACCAAGCGGCACACCTTGATCCCGTCGCGCTCCTCCAGCTGCGCGTCGAACCCGCCGGCCAGTTGGTCGCGCAGATCGGTGTGACGGTTGAGCAGGGTGCTGTCCGACACCTCGCCCTTCGGGCGGCCGAGGGCTTGCTCCACAGCGTCGGCGAGGGCCCGCAGCGCTCGCAGACGGCTGCGCACGTCCGCGGCGGGATCGTCTGACATGTACTCGGGCAGCGAGGACCGGTCGAGGCCGGCGCCGAGCACCACCTCCGGTCGGCCGAGAGCAGCGCGAAGAGCGCTGCCGGTGTCGATGACCATCGTTTCCTGGTCCGCCAGGGTCCCGCGCAGGCGCTTCTCGTCCTCTTCCGCGCGCACGCGGAGGTCGTGGAGGTCGTCGCGGGCTCGTTGCGCCCCGGGCAGGACGCGGACGGCGTGTGCGATGCGCTGTTTGGCCTCCTGCTCACGAGAGAGGATCTCCTCCCTGGACGACCCGATGGTTTCCTCGCGGGTACGCAGGTCCTGCTCAGCGGTGCGCAGTCCGGCGAGGTGGAGCCGGTAGCTCTCGTCCGCGGCCAGGCGATCCTCTTGGGCGCGTCCGTATCGGTCGGTATCGGCCTGGTTCGTACCGAGCCGCTCGCCCGTGCTGCTGACGGCCCTGCGCAGATGCCCGATACCGCTGAGCAGGCCAGCCAGTGCGGTGCGCACACGGTCCAGAGAGGCGGGGTCGCCGGGCAGGTCGTGGGCGGAGGCGGTGGCCTCCGCCTTGGCTCGCGCCGATACCGCGAGAGCACGTGCCTCCTCGGCCAGCCGCGCCGCTCGGGTGGCCTTGGCGGTCAGGTCGCGCAGGGTCCGCTCGGCTGATTCGCTCCTGCTCCATGCGTCAGCGAGATTCCGTGCTTTGGGGAAGTCCCGTTCCGCGAGCGTGAGAGCCCGGCGCCTGGTATCGGCTGCGGCGAGCTCTCCGCGGACCTCGGCCAGCCGCTGTTCCGTATGCGCGATCCTCTCCTCCAAGTCGGCGAGGATGCGTCGTCGAGTCTCGGCGCGTACGGCGGCCCCCACGTACTCGGTGGCGCCCTTGTCATGACGACCGCCGAGTACGCCCAGACGCCAACTGCCATCGTAGAAGGCCGCGTTGTGCGCTGAGGTCTTCTGTGCCGATGCGAGTGCGATGGTGGCCAGGAGACTCCCCACTTGCTCGGAGGTGACGCCGCAATCCGGTTCAGGGGCTGGGCGCAGGGCAGAGGCGAGAGTCGGCCCGTCAGATAGCACGGGACCCGGCTTGAGGAGCGTGTCCTGGGTGCGTGGATTGAGAAGGACACCGTCCGCACTCACCCAAGCATCCAGGATTCCGCTCGCCTCCAGCGCCCCTTCCAGACCGGCTCGGTCGGCCGGAGCCAGGTCGTCCGCGAAGTCCACGAGCCGGTAGAAGGGGGCTCCACTGCCCGACGTCCTCGCGGCGGCCCGATGGTGCGGGGCCGGTGGCTCGGGGTCGGTACGTTGCTCCCAGTCCCGCTTCTGCTCCGCCAGGCGGTTGAGTTCCTCGCCGAGTCGGCTGACTCCGAGTACCAGGGCGTCCCGGCGTTCGGTGAGTTTCTCGCCGTACGGCTCCAACGCGGCCTGAGCGGTCAGCCACGCCTGGCTGTCGATGTCGGGCGGCAGCGTGCGGTCCGCGAACGGCGCATCGATAGAAGTTTCAAGGCCGACGACGGCGTGGACGGCGTCAAGCGACGGGCAGTCGGCACCCAGTGTATTCCGCGTGCGAGCCGCCCACTCAGCGACTTGACGGGAGTAGGCGCCGCTCTCCTCAGCGACCTTCTCACGGCTGCCATCGAGATGGCCGGCAGCGTCTTCTGCCTCGCCTTCCAGCCGTTCTCGCTCGACATCAGCCTGGGCTGCCCCGGCCCGGGTCGCGTCCGCCTGTGAGATGAGGTGGGTCACCTCCTGAACCACCCGGGCCCGGTTCCTCGCGACCGACTCGGCCTTCTCCAACTGGTTCCGCCAGGACTGCAGCCCTTCCTGCGCCGTGACCGTGTCCGCTCGGGCCACTGACCGGTGCCGTACGGTGCGCGTCTCCCCGTCCGGAGTCGTCAGCCCGGTCTCGGTGGCCTGGGCGAGAACCGTGCGCGGCAGAGCCACCGCCTCGCCGAGGTGGCCGGTGGGAAGCCCGGCTTTCTCCGCCTGCGTCAGCAACTCCCGGTGTTCGGTTCCCAGCTCGGCCAGCCGGCTTCCAAGGTGTTCGACACCTTCGGCCAGCCGCTCCGCCGAGCCCTCCTCCGCGTCGTGTGCGTTCCGCAGGGTGGTGAACGCGGCCACGGCGGCGGTGTGCAGTGCCTCCACCGTGCCGCGGCGCTCCGACAGTTCGCGCAGGCTGCGGTAGGCGTGACTGGCGTGCAGGGCGGCCAGGTCGGTCCGGGCGGCCTGTTCCTCCTCGCGCAGGGTCTCCCACCGGCCCTCCGAATCCTCCTCCTGCATCCTCAGGTCGCTCGTCCGCTGTGCGGCGTCTCCGGCCGCCCGGCGCCGCTGAGCGAGGACGCCCAGCTCGTGGCTCACTTTCTGGGCGGAGGTGCGCAGGACCCCGGCCAGGTAGCCGCGGTAACTGGTGAGGAACGTGCGCAAGGCCGTGTCGGTGCGTTCCAGGCGGCCGAGTTCGTCCCGTACGGCGTCGAGGTCGTGGAGGTTGCGCGCCACCTTCTCGACCACGTCCTCGTCGAGCCCCGGCAGGGTCTCGCTCAGCAGGGAGACCAGGCCCCCGTGTTCGATCCGGTCGCCGACCGTCGGGCGCCGCAGTCGATGGAGGAGCTGGGTGAGATTGCGGTAGCGCGTCGCGTCGGTGATGCCGAACAGTTCCCGGGCCACGCGTGAGCGGTGCTGGACCGCATGGTCGGTCGTGTTGTCGGAGCCGACGATCTCCTTGAGCCGGTCGACCGGCAGCGGCTTGCCGGCCTCGACCAAATGCAGGTCCTCACCGATCCGCAGCGGGGTGACGAAGAACGTCGGCACCACCTTCTGCGTCGACTTCGAAGCGCGGATGGCGGCACCCAGCGTCAGGTGGCGGTGACCGCCTTCGTCGGCCGTGCCCCGGAACTCCACCCACAGATACCCGAGACGGTTGGTCTGCTCGACCCCGTCCAGCATCAGCCAGGCGAGCGTGGTCCGGCCGGTGCCTGTCGCGTCCAGTGCCCGGGAGTCGCCATCCAGAAGATACGGAAGCAGCATCTCCAGGGCCTTGGACTTGCCCGCGCCGTTCTTGCCGCGCAGCAGCAGCCGTCCGTCGCCGAAGGAGAACTCCTGCTCGTCGTACTGCCAGACGTTCCGGATGCCCGCCCGGTGCAGCCGGAAGCGCGCGCCGGTGGTCGTCACGGGGTCGAAGCGCGGCAGCGGAACGAGGCCACGCGCGTCAGTGGTCATAGCGGCAACTCCTTCTGAACGTCCGTGCCTTTGCCGACTGCGGTGGCCGGGCGCACCATGACTTGGGTGGCATAGCGAGCCGCTGCCGCCAGCAGCACCCAGCCGTCGCCGCCGGGCCGTGCGCCATGGACATCGGTCACCGTGCGTCCTTCCGACGCTTCTTCGACGTACTCCTCCGGCAGTCCTTCGCCCTCGACGCGCAGCCGGCCCGCGCGGGCCATCAGCCGCATGCGGACCAGCAGGTCCAGTACGGCCTCTCGCAGGGAGGCACGGTCTTCCAGGTAGCCGCGTTGCCAGTTGCTGCGCTGCCCGTACTCGGTGATGAGTTCGGCGAGCACCTCGTCCACCAGGCCGTCCGGGACGGCCACCCCGATGATGAGCGCCCCGCCGGTTGCCGGATGCCCCGGTTCCTGCGGCCGAAGGCGTTCCACGAGCCGTTCCGCCAGCAGCAGTGCGGCCTGTGCGACGGTCCCCGTGCCCGGCAGGCGCAGATCCGTGAGTTCTTCCTCGGGGTCCACCAGCGCCACACCCTCGGCACGGATCTCCATCTCCAGACCAAGGAGTTCGGAGAAAGCCTGGGCCTCCCGGCGCTGCCGGGTGCGCAGCCAGTCACGCTCGGCGTCCCTGAGCTCGTCGAGGTGGACGACGGGTGTCTCGACGAGCATCCGGCGCACGTAGGTGCGTGGCCCGCCGAAGCCCGGGTCCGCTGCCCGCCGGACCAGGTCGGCGCCGTTCCGAGCCTGGGAGAGCGGGCCGGCGACGACCGCGCGTGCCAGCTCCCGGTCTACCGTGATCAGGGCTTCGCCGCCCGCCTCCTGCACAAGTGCGGCCACATGGCCCTCGGTCTCGATGAGCACGTCCCAGTCGACGAGCTGGCGCAGAGCCGCGACCAGGGTCCGCTTCCCGGCCGCTCGGCCCGTTTCCGCCAGCTCGATTCCGGCGTCGGCTGCGGCAGCCCTGATATCGGCGACCAGGTGTGACAGGAGCATCTGCTCGGGCGCAGTCACCAGCACGGACAGGGCGAGCGCGAGACAGGCGTACGTCTGTGGGGTGAACGGGGTGCCGGTGGAGCGCTCCAGCCGATGACCCGAACCCGTCCCCAGCCCCGCCTTGAACAGGCGGGCATAGGAGCTGTCGACCAGCAGGCGGTAGCCGAGCACCTGCTGGAACCGTTTGCCCAGCCAGTCGGCGTGCCTGCGGATCAGCGGGAAGAGGTCGGCGTGGGGGCCGTCCGATGCGATCAGCGGGTGGGCGAGCAGCAGCCGGGCGGCGGTGCGGCGCTCGGCTGCCAGGGCTACGTCGTGAGTCGAGGGGAGGGTCATGAAACGCTCGCCTCCGCTTCGCCGCCGACCGCGGCGGAGGTGCGACCGATGTCCAGCTCCAGGTCGTCCAGCAGCAGGTCGCCCTCGGCCGAGTACAGCACCGTTCGCGTGCCCGCCGTCCGGCGCACGGTGAGACGGATACGCAGTTCGGCGTCTTCACTGCTGGCCGAGTCGAGGTCGAACACCGCCGTCCTCTCCCCGTCCGTGCTGACGGGCCTGCTGAGCTGTGCGTTTCCGAGCGCTGTGGCCAGTAGCTCCAAGAGAAGGCCGAGCGCCGCTGACGTGAGGCGTACCTCGGCGAACCGGCCGGACGCGCTGCGCAGTTCGTCCGCCGCCGCTGCTCTGGCCTCTGCCCGCTGCCGTGCGGCCTCCCTCAGCAGCTGCTTCTGCGCGGAGTGGTCCTCCACCGCGGAGGCCCGGCCCCGCTGGGCGCGGCTGCCTCTTTCACGCAGGGCCACCGGTACCTCGACCACCGGACCGGTCCACCAGCTTGTGTAGGCGGGCACCACCTCGTCGGTGGCCGGAGGTATGCCCAGATGGCGGGCGCCGTACAGCCCGAAGGCGGCGACGGCGATGTCGTGTGCGTCCTGCGGCGCCACTTCGTCGAACCAGCGGGCCAGCCGCAGCAGATCCTTGCGCCGGGACATCCCCCCGGTGGCCGACCGCAGCATTCGCTTGGCGTTGGCGAGCAGCGACTGCAACGCGCGCAGAGTGGCATCGCGTAGCTGGTCGACCTGGCTGCCCTGGCCGTCGGTGTTGCTGAACCAGCCGCGCAGGCCCTCCCAGTCCGCGAATTCGCGGCCCCGGCTGCGTTGGATCCGGACGTCCGGTCGGCTTTCGCCCTGCGCCTGCGTCGAGAGCCCGGTGAGCCCTTGGGCGTGGGAGTCCAGCCGGTCCAGCAGAGCCGGGATGTGCGGCCACAGGGTGTCCAACGCCGCCGAGATCCGGGGCGCGCGGAACGCCACGTCCTCCGTAATCGCCTCGACGTAGTCCAGGAGCAGCTCCTTGAAGCCCTGGTACTCGGCGCTGTCCAGGTCGTAGCGGGACAGCACCTGGCCGAGGTAGGCGTAGAAGTCGCGTATGGAGTCCGCGAACTCGCTGAACTGCACGAACAGCGTGCTGATCCGCTCCAGTCCGTCCTGCGGCTCTACGCCGCCCGGCGCGGTCACGAGGCCGGCCAGCTCCCGTAGTCCGCGCTCGACCAGGGCCAGCAGTTCGTTGCTCACCTCGCGGGCGGCGTCGGCCTCGGCCAGGACCCCGTCGGCGTCCCGCTGGATACGTTCGCCCAGTTTCGACAGCTGGTAGCGCGAGCGGGAACGCTGGTACTCGCTGATGCTGGACGCGTTCACCGTGTGGCTGCTGCGCGCCAGGTTTCCCCACTGGACCAGCTGTTCCAGCCGGACTGTGAGGGTGTCGGCGTCGAGCCCCGCGGCGGAAGCTCCGGCCTGGCGCAGTTTCACCATGACGTCCGGGACGGCGAGATCCGCCAGCAGCGTTCCGCAGAAGACCCGCATGATCGCGACGTGCTCCAGCCGCTCGGGCGCGCTGAGGTACGTGTACGCGTTCAGCCGCTGCCGTGCCTCCTCGTCGGAGTCCTGGCCCGGACCGGATTCTGATGCCCCCATGCCGGTGAGGTTACGCGGAGCAGCCGGGCGGCGTCGTTGAGTGGCCGAAAATGCCGCGGACGGGTGCCAGGCTTGATTTTTGCGATGTCCGGCTGCATCAACTGGACGTGACGGGCAAGCCGTCCCTGGCCAGCTCTCTCATGAGCGGGTAGATCCTTTTGCGGCAGATGTGCTTGCGATAGATAGGCCGCAGTCCCCCGCGGGATCTGGTTCTCCTGCTCCAGCAGTTTGATCCGCCGCCGTGCTTCCCGAAGTTCCGTATTCTCCTGGCGGCTCTCCCCGACACGGTCAGCAGAGCGATCCGGGCGGAACTGGAGTCAGAGAAGCACGGATTGCAGGCAGGACTCGCGGACTTTTCGGGAACTTCCTCGGAGCAGGATCCGGGGACCGAGCGCTGCTGGGAGTTCGGGCACCCCTTCGTGAAGTACGACGACGGGCTGGACACGCTGAGCGACGAGACGCGCGAGCGGCTCGACCGGCGTGAGTCGGAATTCACCTCGGAGGAACGGGAGAAGGCGGTCGCTGCCCTCCGGGTGCTGGTCACCGCGCACTCCCAGGGCGGCGACGTGTGGGCTTCGCTCGACGACCCCAGCTGTCGCCTTTTCGTGGAGCCGTACGACTCCGACGGCTTCTACCTGACGATCGAAGCGCCGGAGCCAGGCGACGACGAGGCTTCGAGGCTTCGTGGGAGATCGAGGTCAGCCCTTGGATGCCTGACGATCCCGACGAGGAGCCTGGGAACCACACCAGCGCGACAGGCCACGCCGTAGTCGGATGCGCCCTTCCGGTCGCGCCGACCGTCGAGGAGATCGCTCACTTGCTGAAGTCTGTGGACGAGAAGCCGCTGCTGCTCGCCGAGTGGGCCCAGACGCCCGTGGGAGCGGTACTCGCAGGGACGGCGGCAGGCGTGCGTTGGGATCCGGATAGGTTGGGGGTTGCCTTAACGGAGTTTGGTGGACACGAATCGCGACAATGCGAACCGGCAGGTCCGTCTGTCATTCCTCGGGTAGGGCTGCCTCTGCCGTCACTGAGCCTTTTCCAACCTCACGCTGATGCGTGGTGAAGGACGAGGACGGCCTTCACCAGGTCGGTGGTCCGGTTGGTGCCGCAGCGGAGCTTTTGCGGGAGCCGCCAGCTTTGAGGGTGGCCATGGCCTGCTCGCGTAGGCAGCGGATCTCGGCATGGGTGCTGTTGTGCCTGCGCTGCCACCGTTTGAGGCGGCGGTCAGGTCGTGCGTGGAGCCGGGGAGCGCGTGCGAAGTCCACGCTTGCCGGAGCAGTACGGGGTGTCGGCGGCGACCCGGTGGATCGGCAGGAGCGTCCCGTCGAGGATGACGAAGGCTGGCCGGCGCGCGGTCCGCATCGCCTCGGCCAGGCTTTGAGCGAGTGCGGCCAGGACGTGTATCGCCTCGCGGACGTCACGGTAGAGGGTCGCGATCCGATGCCGAACGAGGCGGCCGGCTGAGCGTAGGTGTTGCCGCAGCGCAGGTGAGCCAGGACCAGAAGCGCCTGCCGGCTCGGCGTGGTGCGACGCCATCGGGTGCCGATCTTGCGGCGGTGAGCGGCCAGGCACCGGGCAAGGTGACGAAGGTGTGCGCTGGGCAGATCGATCGCCGATGGGTGAACAAGTACGCGAAGCTCCTGGTCGGCACGGGTGATCTTGGTCGTGAACCCGTCTACCAGGAGCTTCGTCTTTCACCTCAGGTCCTGCCAGGCGGCAACGGGCAGTGGTCTCATGGTGCGAAGGAATTCGACGAGACCGCCGGTGGCGTATCCGGCGCGCCAGATGCACAGGCAGTGGTCGACGATCTCGGGATCTTGCAGACCTGTGGGAAGGCGTCCTCGTTCTCGGCGAGGACGAGGACGTCGGCGTCGCAGCCCTTGGTGGCGCCGCATACTGCGAACACCGGAGCCCCTCGCAACCGCGAGGAGCCCCGGCCAGCTGTTCACGTCAGGTCATTGCCTCATGGGTAGGCGACCACATTGCTGGGAGTGGTGTTCGAGGCGGTCACCGCCCCCACGTCGTTGATGACGTGGGTGATGGTGCCCACGCCGCCGAGTGAGACCGTCAGAGCGTTGTGGAACTTCACGCCGGGAGTGTTGGGCACTTCGAAGGCGTGGTAGCTGTTCACCGCGGGGTTGACGTTGAAGTAGCAGTAGCTGCCGAGTCCCCACGCCTCGTGGGTGGTGACGCCCGCGCCCACCTTGTAAGCGGCGTATCCATTGACCCCTGCCGCGCTCATCCACGCGCCCTGATTGGGCACGTCGTACGGCATCTCGTTCTGGAAGAAGATCGTCTTGCCGTTCTGGCCGTTCCAGACGACTTCGTGCTTCTGGTAGTGCTCGACGAAGAGACCGGTCGCCAGAACGCTGCTGCCGTTGACGATCACGCCGGTGTCCGCCGTGTTGGTCGTCCAGCCGAAGGTTCCTGCATTGCCGTGGTCGGCCCGCCAGGCCCAGATGTGGTCGATGATCACGTTGTTGCTGTTGACGATCAGGCTGGTCGTCGCCTTGCCGGCGATCTGGCCACCGATCCGGAAGAACACGTCCTGGATGGTCGTCGGATTGCCCGCGTGGCTCGCGGACGATCCGGACGGGCCGACGGTCAGCAGCGCCGCGGAGTTGGTGGTTCCGGCGTCGATCAGCAGACCCTTGAGACGGACTCCGTCCACGTCGGCGACCTGGATCGCGTTGACCCCGTTGTCCGGGACGAAGGTCGGGTAGCCGATGCCGAGGACGACCGTGTTGGGCCGGGTGATGTTCAGCGTCTGGTTCAGGTGGTAGACGCCCGGCGTGACGAAGAGGTTGCAGCCCTGAGAAAGGGCGCTGTTGATGGTCGCGGCAGTGTCGCCGGCCTTGACCACGTAGAACTGGCTCATCGGCTGAGAGGCGCCGGGAGTGCTGCCGTTCGCCCAACTCGCCCCCGATGCGTTGGTGCGCAGCGACGGAAGGAACACCCGGTATTTTCCGGCGCCGTCGACGTACAGATACGGCACGTCACGGGAGACCGGGGTGGTGGCCAAGGTGGTCTCGGGCGGGTCGGGGAAGGTGTTCGCGGGAGCACCGGCGGTGCCGGAGAACACCATGTTCCACACGCCGCCGGCCCAGCTGCCCACGTTACTGTCCCGGGTGTACCACTGCTGCTGTGAGATGGACGCCGCCTGGCCGCTTACCTTGGTGTCGGCGATGTAGCCGCCGCTCGCCCAGCCGTAACTGGCCGGGTAGAGCTGCAGGTCGCCGCGGACGTCGATCCGGCGGAACGGGGCCGCCTGGGCCACGGCCCAACGGTTCCCGCCCACCGGATTGATGGCCAGATTCTCGGCCGAGCGCCAGAAGTTCTGCGTCGCGTTGCCCGCGTCCGAGGCGTTGAAGGCGTCCACGGTGACGTGTCCGTTGATCGTCACGTCGCCCGGGTTCTGCCCGAGACCCGCCACCGAGGTGTAGTAGCCGACATTGTCGTCGACGGCGTACGTACCCGGCTTGAAGAGCTGTGCCACCCGGTTCTCGCTGAACTGCGCGGTGGCGGTGTCCTTCATCTGGGCGAACTGCGCGTCGAGCTGTGCCTGAATGGTGGCACTGGACATGCTCGGGTCGTAGATGTGGACGTTCGGGCCGAAGTCCGGCGTGTCCGACTGGGTGGGGCAGCTCGCCGCTGCGCCGATCGTGTAAGTCGCACTGGCGACGGCGGAGTCGGCGAGTCCCGACTTGATGGCGATGGCCTTGATGGTGGCGGTGGCCGTGACGCTGATCGGCGCGCTGTACAGAGTGGACGCCGCGGTGGGGGTGGAGCCGTCACGCGTGTAGCGGATGCTCGCGCCCGCGGTCGCGTCGGCGAGCGTCACGCTCTGGGCCGATGCGTAGGTGCCCGCTGCGGGAGTGAAGGTGGGTGTGGCAACAGTGCCGGTTCCACCACCGCCCTGGGTGTACGTGAAGTGGGGTGTGTCGTACTGCGGCCCGCTCTTCTCGTAGGTGAACCAGTACTCCAGGACCGTTCCGTTTGCGAGCGAGCCGACGGTCTGAGTCCACGTGCCCGCACTGTTGGTCATACGGACGTTCTGTTGGTTGGCGCTGTTGACCAGGTAGTGCACATCGACGTAGACCGCGGACGTGGTCGGAGTGAACGAGATCTGAGCTTGGGCTGAGCTCAGTTGAGTGACGCTCTGGGTGTAGTCAGGCGCGGCTGCCGAGGCGGGAGCGGCGCTCTGATCGAGGCCGAGGAGTCCGACGAGCGCGAGTAAGAGCGCACTCAGCAGAGCGATGACGCGGTGCTTCGGACCTGGCAGGGGTCTCATGCGGCCGGGTGGGACGGTAGTGCGCATGGGTGGGGGGCCTTTCACCTGGTTTCGTGAAGTGAACACCGGTTCAATGCGGACGACAGGGTGCAGACGGCCTCGACACTGTTCAGTGCATGGCCTTGACAACTCCGCAGACCTTTGAATCAACCTCTTGAAAACGCTCTCAATCTACGGATGAGTGAGGTGCTGGGTACGTCAAGGCAGTGTTGAGTGACAACGATGAACCGTCAAGAAGATGCACAAGCTTCAAGTCTTGAACGCTCAACTGCGCGCCAAGGCGCCGCTCGACACGCCGGATGCTTCCTGCTGCTGGGTCGAGAGTGCCTGGTTGGTCCGTCGTGCGGGACGACCGAGGCCTGGGCAATCCTGCCCGGTTCATCGTGCGGGGGCCGGTGGGCGAGGGGACAGGTGGAATCCCTGCAAGCAGTGAGGGCGCCGGGGGCGGGTACGAGAGGAGGAAATGCGGCTTGACCTGGTCCATGTGGTCGGCGGGCCAGGCGCGGACAGCCTTCGAGCGGGTGCCGGGTGCCGGGTGCCGGGTGCCGGGTATCGGTCCACGACCGTGTGAACCTTCCGGGCGAAGTGGCCACCCCTGGCCCGGCCGTCGGACGGGATGAGCGCATGGGGTTTCCGGACCTCACGCACGATGCGGGGCCGCTGGACGGTGCGGGCCGTCAGGTCAGGTCGAATCCCGCACCACGAGTGCGTTCGGCATGATCACCGGTGTTGCGGGGCCACCGTCGATCAGGCCGAGGAGCAGATGGACGGCGGCGGTCGCCTGGTCGGCCATCGGGCTGCGTACCGAGGTGAGAGCGGGGCTCGTGTAGGCCGCGGCTTCTATGTCGTCGAAGCCGATGACCGCCACGTCGTCGGGGACACGTCGGCCTGCTCGGTGAAGGGTGCGCAGGGCTCCGATCGCCATCAGGTCGTTGGCGGCGAACACCGCGTCCAGGTCGGGGTCGTCCTCCAGGAGTTGCCGCATGGCTTCGGCGCCTGAGGTTCTGGTGAAGTCGCCCAGCGCCACGATGGAGCGCTTGCCGGTGTCACGCAGGGTCTGACGGTAGCCGTCGAGGCGTTCGCGCGCTTCGTACAGTTCGAGCGGCCCGGTGATGGTGGCGATCCGGCGCCGCCCGCGCTCCAGAAGGTGACGCACCGCTAGTTCCGCTCCGCCGGCGTTGTCCAGCGCCACGTAAGGGACGTCCTGGGCGGAGGTGCGGTTGAAGGACACGACGGGCAGGCCCTGCCGCGCCAGTGCCGCCGGCAGTGGGTCCGTGCCGTGCAGGGCGACCAGGAGCACGCCGTCCACGTGCCCGCCGGCGACGTACTGAACCACCCGGGTACGGCTCTGGTCCGATTCCGCGAGCATGAGCACGAGTCGTTTGCCCGCCTTCTCCAGCTCTCTGCTGACGGCCCGCACCACGGCGGAGAAGAGGGGATCGTCGGAGACGACTCCTTGAGGGGGGTCGGAGACCACGACGGCGAGGGTGTCCGTGCGACGGGTGACGAGATTGCGTGCCGTCCCGTTGGGCACGTAGCCCAGTTCATGGACGGCGCGCATGACGACGTCCCGGATCTGCGGGGCGACGGTCGTCTCGCCGTTGATGACACGGGAGACGCTCGATTTGGAGACACCCGCCCGGGCGGCGACCACTTCGAGTGTGGGGCGTCTCATGCGGTTCCGTCCCCCGTGCCGCCGCCCGGGGCCCTGCGCGGGGCGGGTTTTCTCATCGGGGCGACCTCCGGCTCTGCGTCATGGTGATGGGAGCAGCGTATCCGCAGGCCGGAGTGGCCAGGGCGGGGTACGGACGCGTTCCCCCGGCCGCCCATACCCTGTACGACGGTGTGGCAGAAGGTCGCTGAGGGATCGTTCCCTCAGTTTCTCCCAGGTGTGAGGGAGCTGTTTTTTCGAGGTGAGAGATGTATTGACAGCCTTGACATGCCCATCCATCCTCCCTTCCAGGGAGCGCTCCCCGGAGCCTTCCCTCCCTCGCCCCCACTAGAGGAGTCGCCTTGCAGACCCTGCTCCGTCGCTTCGCCTTACTTCTGGCCCTCGTGGCCACGACCCTCGCTCTCACCGCCCTCCCCGCCCCCTCCGCCCAGGCGGCGGAGGTCCTGCTCTCGCAGGCGAAGCCCACTTCCGCTTCAAGCGTGGAGGGCCCCTTCGGTGCCCAGAGCGCTGTCGACGGCGACCCCGGGACGCGCTGGTCCAGCGCCTTCGCGGACCCGCAGTGGATCCAGATCGACCTCGGGGCCAGTGCCGGGATCAGCCGGGTCGTCCTCAACTGGGAGGCCGCCTATGGCAAGGCGTTCAGGATCGAGGTCTCCAGCGACGCGGTGAGCTGGAGCGTCATCCACCAGACCGCCACGGGCACGGGTGGCATCCAGAACCTGACCGTCTCGGGCACCGGCCGCTACGTGCGCCTGTACGGGACGCAGCGCGCCACGCAGTACGGCTTCTCCCTCTGGGAGTTCCAGGTCTACGGGACCACCGGTACGGGCAACCCCGGCGGCGACGCCGGCCGACTCCTCTCCTACGGCAGGCCGGGCGCCGCTTCCTCGTCCCAGGCCGACTCGAACTGCTGGGAGTGCACGCCGGCCAGGGCTTTCGACCGGGACCCGGCCTCCCGCTGGGCCACGAGCCCCACCACCGGATGGACCGATCCAGGCTGGATATCCGTCGACCTCGGCGCGACGGCACAGATCGACAAGGTGGTCCTGCAGTGGGATCCCGCCTACGCCAAGTCCTTCCAGATCCAGGTGTCGTCGAACGGAGTCGACTGGACACCGGTCTACTCGACGACGTCCGGCGCCGGCTTCAAGCAGACGCTCGCCGTCTCGGGCACCGGCCGCTACGTGCGGATGTACGGGACGCAGCGCGCCACCCCCTACGGCTATTCGCTCTGGGAGTTCCAGGTGTACGGCACGGGCGGCGCTCCGATTCAGCCTCCGGCGCTGCCGAGTGACCCCGCGAACCCGCCGCGGCTCGTGTGGAGCGACGAATTCGACGGCGCGGCGGGCGGCAAGCCCGACTCGTCGAAGTGGAGGGCCGATCCGGGCGTCGGGCCCAACAACGAGCTGGAGTACTACACCGATCACCGCAACGCCGCACTGGACGGGGGTGGGCACCTGGTGATGGAGGCGCGCAAGGAGACCACGGCAGGGACGTCGTGCCCGACCGACCCGCTGAGCGGCAGCACCACCTGTCAGTACACCTCGGCGCGGATGAACACCGGTGCGACCTTCCAGTTCACCTACGGGCGCGTCGAAGCGCGCATCAAGGTTCCCAAGGGCAATGGCCTGTGGCCCGCCTTCTGGATGATGGGCGCCGACTTCCTGACGGGCCGCCCGTGGCCGTACAACGGCGAGGTCGACATCATGGAAATCCTCGGCAAGGACGTGAAGACCGCGTACTCGACCGTCCACGCGCCCGCGTACAACGGCGGAGGCGGCATCGGCGCACCGTACACCCTGCCCGGGAACGCCGACTTCTCCGACGACTACCACACCTGGGCCGCCGACTGGAACAGCCGAGGCATCACCTACAGCCTCGACGGCCGGACCGTCTTCACCCTCGACAAGGATCAGGTGGAGCAGACACGCGGGCCGTGGATCTTCGACCACGCGCACTACCTGATCCTCAACTTGGCGGTCGGAGGCGACTGGCCGGGCCCGACGGACGCCGGCACACCGTTCCCCTCCAGGATGCTCGTCGACTACGTGCGGATCTATCAGTAACCCTCAAAGCCGCAGCACTCCGGCGTCCACGACGTTCCCGGGCCGCTCCACCCGTTCCCCGGGGCGGCCCGGGCCACCTCGATCATGCCGGGGCACGGGCCGCTGTCCGGCTCCGTCTCTCCGCGTCGCCGTGCTCCGGCCCGAAGCGGGTCTTCACCCCTCGGTCTTCACCCCCCAGCCCGTGAGGAAGTGACATGCGCAGATTTCCCGTCCCTCTGTACACACTGTTGGCGAGCGCTCTGGCGGTCGTGCTGGCCGCCGCACTGAGCCTGACCGTCTCGGCCCCTCAGGCGCATGCCGCGACGGTCACCGTCCAGGCCGAGTCCTACGCGGCCCAGTCGGGCGTCGCCCTGGAAGCGACCGCGGACACCGGCGGCGGTCAGAACGCCGCGTACCTCGCCGACGGCGACTGGATGCGCTTTGACAACGTCGATCTCGGCGGAGCCGGCCGGCTGACGGTCTCGGCGCGGGCCGCTTCCGCCGTCGGCTCGGGCACGGTGGAGCTCCGTACCACCTCGTTGACCGGACCGCTGCTTGCCGTCATATCGGTTGCGCCGACCGGTGGTTGGCAGAGCTGGTCGACCCTGACCGCCGAGGTCACCGCCCATCCCACCGGCGCGCAGACGGTCTTCGCCGTGCTGCGTTCCACGGCACCCGGCGACTTCGTCAACATCAACTGGTTCTCCTTCGCGGGTGAGGGAGACAGCGCGGCGGCCGGATGGGTCCCCGTCGACCAGGCCAAGTGGAACGCGCAACTGGCGCAGTTCCGCGCGATGACACCGGCCGCGGTGCCCGCGACCACGGTCCGGGTTCCGGAGTTCAACGCCACCTGCACCTACAGTCACTCCAAGCCGGACGACCCCATCGTTCTGCCGGGACTGCCCGGTGCGTCCCACATGCACAGCTTCTTCGGCAACAAGAGCACCGACGCGTTCTCCACCGCCGAGTCGCTGCAGGCCAACACACCGACCAGTTGCACCCCTGCCGTCGACCTCTCGGCGTACTGGATCCCCACCCTCTACGAGCGCGACGCGGCCGTCGAGCCGGAGGGCATGATCGTCTACTACGGTTCCCGGCTCACCGACCCCGCGGCGACCGTTCCCTTCCCGCAGGGATTCCGCATGATCGCGGGCAGCGCCAAGACGCAGACACCCACCCCGGCGGGATCACCCGGCCAGTTCTGGTGCGCCGGCCAGGGCGGTGAGACCGGACGCAGCGCCGACGGCAACTGGCCGGTGTGCGCCCCCACGGCTCACCTCACCCACCAGCTGGTCTTCCCCGACTGCTGGGACGGCAAGAACCTCGACAGTCCCGACCACAAGTCGCACGTGGCGTTCACGTACGACGGCAAGTGCAGCGGCGCCTACCCCGTCGCCATCCCCAACCTCTCCTTCGTCACCAGCTACCCGACCAGCGGCAGCGCCGACGGCTTCCGGCTGGCTTCCGGCATGGCATCGTCCATCCACGGCGACTTCTTCAACGCCTGGGACAACGCCGCTCTCGGCCACCGCGTGAAGGACTGCATCAACCAGAAGGCCAAATGCAGCTCCGCCGGCACGTTCTGACGCGGTGGTCGGCATGCGTCGTGGCGTTGGCGCTTCCGGCTGTCGGCTGCAC
>NZ_JBHWZJ010000010.1:0-49423 GCF_042728415.1 Streptomyces sp. NPDC060198
GCTTCCCGCGCCGCATTTCCGGCGCGGTTTCCGGCCCCGGACGCGACGGGTTCGTCAAACCCCGCTCCGGGGAACCCGCAGGGAAACATCCACCCGCTACGGTGACCGGCAGGGGACGGCCCTTTTCGCGGGCGTCCCGCCTCGCGGACCGACGGAAGGCGCTGATCTTGGGGAAGGTCGTGCTCGTCACAGGAGCGGCCCGGCAGCTGGGCGGCCGCTTCGTACGGCGCGTCCAGCGCGAGCCCGGTGTGGACCGGGTGATCGCCGTCGACGCGACCGAGCCCGGGCACCGGCTGGGCGACGCGGTGTTCGTGCGCGCCGACATCCGGCAGCCCGCCATCGCACGGGTGCTCGCGGAACACTCCGTGGACACCGTGGTCCACCTGAACGTCTCCGGCAAGGCGCTCGGCGCGGCCGGCCGGACGGCGATCAAGGAGACCAACGTCATCGGCACCATGCAGCTTCTCGGTGCCTGCCAGAAGTCGCCCACCGTCCAGCGTCTGGTGGTGAAGTCCACCACCAGCGTCTACGGATCCGCACCGCGCGACCCGGCCGTCTTCACCGAGACGACCCCGCCCAAGTCGCTGTCGAGCGGCGGCTTCGCCAAGGACGCGGTGGAGGTCGAGGGGTACGTACGCGGCTTCGCCCGCCGCCGGCCCGACGTCGCTGTCTGCGTCCTGCGCTTCGCCAACATCCTCGGCCCGATGCCGGACTCGCCGCTCGCGGACTACCTCGCGCTGCCCGTACTGCCGACCGTCCTCGGCTACGACCCCCGGCTCCAGTTCGTCCACGAGGACGACGTGATCGACGTGCTGGGGATCGCGGCGGGCGAGCCCCGGCGGGGCAACCTCAACAGCGGCACCTTCAACATCGCCGGCGACGGGGTTCTGCTGCTCTCGCAGTGCGCGCGCCGCCTCGGGAGGCCCACGGTCCCGGTGCTGCTGCCCGCCGTCACCTGGGTCGGCTCGGCGCTCCGCGCGGTCGGCATGACGGACTTCTCGCCGGAGCAGATCCGGCTGCTCACCCACGGCAGGGTGGTCTCCACCACCCAGATGTACGAGACGCTGGGCTTCCGCCCCAGGTTCACCACGGCGGAGACCTTCGCGGAGTACGCCCGCAGCCGCGGCCCCGGGCTGCTGCCGCCGGAGGCGGTCGGCCGCGCGGTCGACCGCCTCGCGGCGCTGCCGCTCGCCGGCCCGGCGCGCCGGGCCCTGCCGGCCGACCCGACGACGGCCCGTACGACGACGCAGACGACGCACGGCGCCAGGTAGAGGAGCGCATCGACGATGGCGGACGCCAAGGTCATTCCGTTCGACGAGGACCGGCCCCGGGGAGGCGCGGGCGGATCACGTTCCGCGCGGCGCCGGACCGGTACGGGCCCCGGCGCGGCAGCCGGGCGGGCCGAGGGCGCCGCCGCGCCCGTGAGCGCCCTGCCGGGCGCCCAGGTGCCCGGACAGGGCCGCGCGGGCGCGGGGGCGCCCCAGGACGCGCGGGAGCCCCATGAGGGGGCGGGGGCGGTAGCCCCCGGGACGGAGGAGGCGCACGAGTCGGGGGAGGCGCACGGGAGCCCGGCACGCGCCGAATGGGACCGGCGGATCGCCGGCGGACTGGCCTTCCTGCGGCGGCGGGTGACCGGTGATTACGAAGTGGACGAGTTCGGCTACGACGAGGAGCTGACCGACCAGGTCCTGATGTCGCTGCTGCGGCCCCTCGCGGACAAGTACTTCCGCGTCGAGGTGAAGGGGATCGAGAACATCCCCGCGGACGGCGGCGCGCTCGTCGTCGCCAACCACTCGGGGACCCTGCCGCTCGACGGGCTGATGCTCCAGGTCGCCGTGCACGACCACCACCCGGCCGAGCGGCACCTGCGGCTGCTCGCCGCCGACCTCGTCTTCCGGCTGCCGGTGGTCAACGAACTGGCCCGGAAGGCCGGTCACACCCTGGCCTGCGCGGAGGACGCCCAACGACTGCTGGAACGGGGCGAGATCGTCGGCGTCATGCCGGAGGGCTTCAAGGGACTCGGCAAGCCCTTCGGCGACCGGTACAAGCTCCAGCGCTTCGGCCGGGGCGGGTTCGTCTCCACCGCGCTGCGGGCCGGGGTACCGATCGTGCCCTGCTCGATCGTGGGCGCCGAGGAGATCTACCCCATGCTCGGCAACGCGAAGACCGTCGCGCGGCTGCTGGGCTTCCCGTACTTTCCCGTCACCCCGACCTTCCCCTGGCTCGGCCCGCTCGGCATGGTGCCGCTGCCGACGAAGTGGACCATCCAGTTCGGCGAACCCATCCCGACCGACGGCTACCCGCCGGAAGCGGCGGAGGACCCGATGCTGATGTTCAACCTCACCGACCAGGTGCGCGAACAGATCCAGCACACGCTCTACAAGCTGCTGGTGCAGCGCCGCTCGGTGTTCTTCTGACCGGTGTTCTTCTGACGGCAGGCCCCACGCGGGGAGAGGGGGCGGACGTCCGGTGTCGATCCGGATGCCCGCCCCCTCGGGCGTGCTGGGGAAACACGCCCTCACGCCGCACGGACGGCGCTACTCGTCCGCGTCCTCCGCGCTGATGCCCAGGCCGGGGAGGAGGCCGGGCAGCAGCGGCGGCAGGGTGACGTCCGGCGTGCTGGAACTGTCGGAACCGCCCGCGCCCTCCGCGTCGCCCGAGCCCGACGGCGTGCCGCCGTCGTCCGTCGGCAGGCCGTCCAGCAGACCGTCCGTACCGCCGAGGAGGCCGTCCCCGGACTCGGGGGACGCCGAACCCGAGGGCGTGGGGGAGCCGCCCTCGGCGGACGAGGCCGCGGAGGAGGGTGGTGACGACGGCGCCGCGGACGGAGCGGTCCGTGAGGAGCCGCCGCCTCCCTGCGGGGCCCCGGACCGCTGCGAGGTGCCCCCGCCGCTCTTGTCCGGGGTACGTGGCAACAGCGATTCCAGCGGTGCGACCTCTTCGTCTATGGCCGCCAGCACCGAGCTGACCTTGTCCCCGACATCGGTGAGCTGGACGGGAAGCCGGTCCCGCAGGCTGCTCCAGCTGTCACGGTGCGAACGGGAGAACGAGTCCAGGGTCTGGATGGGACCGAGGCTGCCCTCGCGCTCGTACGCGGCGTGGAGCAGCCGGTGTCCCTCGGAGGCGTCGTGCGACATCCCACTGAGGGCACGCCGGATCTCGCCCAGCGACTCGTGGTCCAGGTGGCCGGAACGGCCGCGCTCCATCAGGCGGCGCGCTTCGCTGAGCCGGGTCGAGGCCTGGTCGAGGAAGGCCTCGCCGCGGTCGGTGTCGCTGTCGGCCATGGAGCGTTGGATGTCCTCCATGCCCCGCTTGAGGCCGTACAGCGAGTCACCGGGGAGGGCGTCGGAGCTGGCGGCTGCGACACCGCCGAACGCGCCCGCCGCCACACCCACGGTCAGTCCGCCGGCCGTGAGCCCCTTCGCCCAGCGGGATCGGGGCCGGAGCTTGCGGAGCGGGGAGGCCCGGTGGGCTCCCCTGGGGCGTTGCTCGGGCACCGTGGGGCCCGTGGACGCGCCGCCCTCCGCGAACATCGCCTCCATGGCGGCGACGAGCTGCGCCCGCTGCACCACTTTGACTTCGGGATCGAACTGCGGCGACGGCAGTTCACCGAGGCCGTTCGCCAGGGCCAACAGTGCTCCGTGGTCGGCCTGTTCGGCCGGTTCCTCGGGCTGTACGGCCGCCGCACCCTGGGGCGACTGCTCCTCCAGGGCCTGGGCGAAGGCGTTCGCCCGCCGGTGTGCCGAAACGTTTGCGATCACTGGCGGCACCTCCTCTCGTCATGACGGTCGACTCCCCTGAGGGTCCGGAAGGTTGTACACCCGGAGTCGATGCCACTCGATGGGGTGAGTGACGCCGGTCGAGGTGTAGCTACAGGGGGCCTGCATCCGGCACAACGAGCGGCGCGGCACTTGGGTTACGGACGAAAGATGATCGGACCAGTGCGTCATGAACGCGACACGCTGGGCGACAGGGCTGTGCCCTGTCGGCGGCGGCCGGCGGCGGGCCGCGTCAGCGGGCGTCGTCCGGCAGCAGGCGGGCGAGCGTGCGGACGGCCCGGTACTGGAGGGTCTTGATCGCGCCCTCGTTCTTGCCCATCACCCGGGCCGTCTCGGCGACCGAGAGCCCTTGCAGGAACCGGAGCGTCACGCACTCCTGCTGCTGCGGGTTGAGGCGTCGCACGGCCTGGAGCAGCGCGGCGTTGGAGAGGGACTCCAGCACGGAGTCCTCGGGAGAGCGCTCGACCTCGTTGGCGTCGAGCATCTCGCCGGTGGTCACTTCCAGCCGGAAACGGCTGGACTTGAAGTGGTCGGCGACGAGGTTGCGCGCGATGGTGACCAGCCAGGCGCCGAAGTCGCGGCCCTGCCAGGTGAACGTGGAGATGCGGCGCAGCGCGCGGAGGAAGGTCTCGCTGGTGAGGTCCTCCGCCGTTGCCTTCCCGCCCACGCGGTAGTAGATGTACCGGTACACGGTGTCGCTGTACTGGTCGTAGAGGCGGCCGAACGCGTCGGCCTCGCCGGCCTGCGCGCGCTCGACGAGGTCCATCATGCGGGCGCTGTCGCTGTCGGCGGTGGGACGGCGCACGGTCGGCGTGGACGAGGCGGACGAGGCGGACGACCCGGAGGATGCGGTCGAGGCGGCGCGGTTGCTGCGTCTTCCGACCACCGCACCGCGTTCCGCCAGGGCATGGCAAGGGCCGGCAGGTGCGGGTGCAGGGGTGGCGAGCGCGGGTACGGCGTACGCGGTGGGGACGAAGCCGCGCAAGCGGTCGAGGACCGTTGCACGCAGCGTAGCCAGGCCCGAGGCGTCAACCCCGACGTGTGGGTACACGGGACTCCCAGAGGCAGAGCTTCCATCACGAGCAGTTCGAAATCCGTCACCTTCAATCGGGGGTGGCGGGCTCCGTCATGCGTTTGAGGAGAATAACGCTTCGTACAGGCGACGCTACACCGAGTTGCTAAAATCACCGGTTGCGCCAGATTCCGTACCGCTCGGTGACTATTCCGATCGCGGATGGTGACCGGTTATTGATCGAATTGCTTCGGGATCTGTCCCCGCTCGGTACCGGTTGTGGTCGGTCGCCGCCCCTCGGTGGCCGTGGGGGCCGGGAGGCGCGGGGCTTTCGCGCCCTTCCCGCAGGAGGCCGCCGCGTGCCCGGCCCCGGGCGCGGCCCTGCGGGGGCGCGGACCGACGGAGGGGGAGTGTGCGGCGCACAAGGGCGCGCGGGCGGAGTGTTCGGAGGGCCGCGCGAAGGCGCACAGATGTCCGTGCCGAGGGGGAGGCGCCAGGCGGCCGGGCGTCCGTACGCGCGTGCGGACGCCCGGCCGTCGGCGCGTATGGACGTCCGACGGGGCGAACGGCGGGTAAGCCCGGGCGGATACGGGCGAGGCCGGGCGGATACGGGCGGATGCGGGCGAGGCCGGGCGGATGCGGGCGAGGCCGGGCGCGGGTGGGCCCGGACGGGTCGGCCCGCTCACCGCCGGGGCGGCCGGCGGAGTCGGGTCAGCGGCGGCGGCGGTGCAGCGCGACGGCGGCGACGGTGCCGCCGGCCAGGGCGCCGACCCCGGCGGCGGCCGGGAGGGCGACCTGCGCGGCCTTGCGGCCGGTGCGGTAGTCGCGCAGCCGCCAGTCGTGGGCGCGGGCGTGCTTGCGGAGCTTGGCGTCGGGGTTGATCGCGTAGGGATGGCCGACCAGCGAGAGCATCGGGATGTCGTTGTGCGAGTCGCTGTACGCGGCGCAGCGCCCGAGGTCCAGGCCCTCGCCCGCCGCCAGGGCGCGCACCGCCTCGGCCTTCGCGGGGCCGTGCAGCGGTTCGCCGACCAGGCGCCCGGTGTAGACGCCGTCGACGGACTCGGCGACCGTGCCGAGCGCGCCGGTGAGGCCGAGCCGGCGGGCGATGATCGTGGCGGTCTCGACCGGGGCGGCGGTGACCAGCCAGACCTTCTGGCCCGCGTCGAGGTGCGCCTGGGCCAGCGCGCGGGTGCCCGGCCAGATGCGGTCGGCCATGTACTCGTCGTAGATCTCCTCGCCGATGGACATCAGCTCGGAGACGCGGTGCCCCTTGACGATGGAGAGGGCGCTGTCGCGGGCGTCCTGCATGTGTTCCGGATCTTCCACGCCGGCCAGCCGGAACCACGCCTGCTGCCAGGCGAACCGGGTCAGCTCGCGGCGCTGGAAGAACTTCCGTTTGTAGAGGCCCCGGCCGAAGTGGAAGAGTGCGGCGCCCTGCATGACGGTGTTGTCGAGGTCGAAGAACGCGGCGGCGCGGTCGTCGCCGGCCACCGGGAACGCGGGTTCCCCGGGCTCGCCCTCGCCCGGCTTCGCTTCGAGGAGAGTGTCGCCGTCCCCGTCCAGCGTCGCCTTGCGGGCGGCCTCGGCCGCCGCCTCGCCCGCCAGCACGCTCCGTGCCGTGGCGGGGCGCCTGCGAGGTGTGAGCCATCCAAGAGAGGCCATGCGGCGAGCATAACCATTTCGCCGGGCACTTCCCGTCCTGCCGGGTGCCGGGGACGTGAACTCTCCGGTACCCGCTCGTTGAGCGGAGGTGCGGGGCGGCGTCCCGGCGGTGGCGCGTACGCGTCCGGGGCCCGCGGAGCGGGGTGCGCGGCGGGGTGCCGGAGCCGGGCGCGGCGGGCGGAGAATGGGGGCATGAGTGCCCTGCTGCGTCGTACGAAGAAGATGCCCGCCGACCGGGTCGTCACGCTCCTCCAGAAGCCCGGCTGTCACCTCTGCGAGGACGCGAGGGCGGTGGTGGAGGCGGTGTGCGCGGAGACCGGCTCGGTGGTGGAGGAGAAGGACATCACCCAGGACGAAGCGTTGTACGCGCAGTACTGGGAGCAGATCCCGGTGGTGCTGATCGACGGGGAGCAGCACACGTTCTGGCGTGTGGACCCGCAGCGGCTCCGCACGGCGCTGGGCCGCGGCTGACGGCGGGCAGACGCGGCACTGGGTGCCTGAGTCAACGATTTTCGCGTACCATCATGGGCGTTTTGAGTGGTCTCGGGGGCTTGGTCATGAGGAGTGTGTTCGGTTTTGCCCCCTTCGAACCCGCAACGGGTTGATGCGATCCGTGGTTCCGGGATCAGGCGGCGAATTCGCGTGACCCCGGTCACTTTGACCGGACAAAACGGACACAATCTTTGTGCACGTGTTCACAAAGACATAGCCTGCATTCGACGGGGCGGTCTTGGGACATACGGCCGCCTACAGCCCCGCTCATCCCGCAGGAGCACCGTGGCAACTGGCCGAACTCACCGACCGGCGACCCGAAGCCGAGGAATTCCCGAGGCCACTGTCGCCCGACTCCCCCTGTATCTGCGCGCACTGACCGCGCTGTCCGAGCGTTCCGTACCGACGGTCTCGTCCGAGGAACTCGCCACGGCCGCGGGGGTCAATTCCGCGAAGCTCCGCAAGGACTTCAGCTACCTGGGGTCCTACGGCACCCGGGGTGTCGGCTACGACGTCGAATACCTCGTCTACCAGATCTCCCGTGAGCTCGGCCTCACGCAGGACTGGCCGGTCGCCATCGTCGGCATCGGAAACCTCGGCGCCGCCCTCGCCAACTACGGCGGGTTCGCCTCCCGCGGCTTCCGGGTCGCCGCGCTGATCGACGCGGACCCCGCGATGGCCGGCACGCCGGTCGCCGGGATTCCCGTCCAGCACACCGACGACATGGACCGCATCCTCACCGACAACGGTGTGTCCATCGGCGTGATCACCACCCCGCCCGGCGCGGCCCAGCAGGTCTGCGACCGTCTCGTGGCCGCCGGTGTCACCTCGATCCTGAACTTCGCGCCGACCGTCCTCTCCGTCCCCGAGGGCGTCGACGTGCGCAAGGTCGACCTCTCCATCGAGCTCCAGATCCTCGCGTTCCACGAGCAGCGCAAGGCCGGCGAGGACGGCACCGCGGACGAGGCCGACGAGGCCGCGCCGCCGATGCGCGCGACCCCGGTGAACCGGAAGGGACCCGACGGGGACATGCCCGCCGTGATGCCGGCATGAGCCTTCTCGTCGTCGGACTGAGTCACCGCAGCGCCCCCGTCTCCGTGCTGGAGCGGGCCTCGCTCGCCCAGGACGCCCAGGTCAAGCTGTTGCAGGACACCCTCGCCGCGGAACCCGCGGCCGAGGCCACCGTGCTGGCCACCTGCAACCGCATCGAGCTCTACGCCGACGTGGACAAGTTCCACGCGGGCGTCGCCGAGCTGTCGACGCTGCTCGCGCAGCACAGCCAGGTCGGGCTGGACGAACTCACTCCCCATCTCTACGTGCACTACGAGGACCGCGCCGTCCACCACCTCCTGTCGGTGGCCTGCGGGCTGGACTCGATGGTCGTGGGCGAGGGGCAGATCCTCGGCCAGATCAAGGACGCGCTCGCCCTGGGGCAGGAGCTCCACACCGCGGGACGGCTGCTGAACGACCTGTTCCAGCAGGCCCTGCGGGTCGGCAAGCGTGCCCACAGCGAGACCGGGATCGACCGCGCCGGACAGTCGCTGGTCACCTTCGGCCTGGAGCAGCTCGCCGCCGGGCAGGACGTCGACGCCTGGGCCCGGGGCAAGCGCGCCCTGGTCATCGGGGCCGGTTCGATGTCCTCGCTGGCCGCCGCCACCCTGGCCCGTACCGGAGTCGGCGAGATCGTCGTCGCCAACCGGACCCGGGCCCGCGCCGACCGTCTCGTGGAGATCCTCGGCCAGGCGTCCGGACCGGAACTCCGTGCCCGCGCCGTGGAGATGAGCACCGTCACGGACGAGCTGACACGTGCCGACATCGTGGTGTCCTGTACCGGTTCGACCGGTCTCGTGCTGACCGCCGGGGTGATCGCGAAGGCAGTGGGCGCGGAGTACGACGCCGCGGCCGTCCCAGCGCCGAAGACCGCGTCCGCCGCGCCCGTGGACGCGCTGGACCAGCACGCCGCCTGGGTGGAGAACGGCTCGGCCGCCCCGGAGGACCACGACGTGCCGGGCACGGGCGCCGACGCGCGGGCGACCGCGCCGCGCCGCAGCACCATCCCCGCGCAGAACAACGGACCCGTGCGGCTCGCGATCCTCGACCTCGCCATGCCGAGGGACGTGGACGGCGGGGCGCACCGCATCGACGGCGTACGCCTCGTCGACATCGAGTCGCTCGCCGAGGCGTCCGCGGACGCCCCGATGGCCGCCGACGTCGACCGGGTGCGGGGCATCGTCTCCGCCGAGGTGGCCGCCTTCGGCGCCGCCCAGCGCGCCGCGCACATCACCCCGACCGTCGTCGCCCTGCGCACGATGGCAGCCGACGTGGTGGCCGGCGAGATCGCCCGGCTCGACGGGCGGCTGCCCGACCTCGACGAGAAACAGCGCGCGGAGATCACGCAGACCGTGCGCCGTGTCGTCGACAAGCTCCTGCACGCGCCGACCGTGCGGGTCAAGCAGTTGGCGAGCGAGCCCGGCGGCGCCGGGTACGCGGACGCGCTGCGAGAACTCTTCGACCTCGACCCGCAGACGGTGGCCGCCGTCTCCCGGGCAGACCTGAACGACCCGAATAGAGGGCGGTCATGACCGACAGCTCACCCCAGGGTGGGACCGACAACACGCCGCTGCGGCTCGGCACCCGGCGCAGCAAGCTCGCCATGGCCCAGTCGGGCCTGGTCGCCGAGGCGGTCAGTGAGGTGACCGGGCGCGCCGTCGAACTGGTGGAGATCACCACGTACGGCGACGTCTCCCGCGAGGACCTGGCGCAGATCGGCGGCACCGGCGTGTTCGTCGCCGCACTGCGCGAGGCGCTGCTGCGGGGCGAGGTGGACTTCGCGGTCCACAGCCTCAAGGACCTGCCGACCGCGCAGCCCGAGGGCCTGGTGCTGGCCGCCGTGCCGCTCCGTGAGGACCCGCGCGACGTGCTGGTGGCACGCGACGGGCTGACCTTCGAGGAGCTGCCGCCCGGCGCCCGCGTGGGTACGGGTTCGCCGCGCCGCATGGCGCAGCTGAACGCGTACGCCCGGTCGCACGGCCTCTCCATAGAGACCGTGCCGATCCGCGGCAACGTGGATACGCGCATCGGATTCGTACGCGACGGCGAGCTGGACGCGGTGGTTCTCGCCGCGGCCGGTCTCAGCCGTCTCGGCCGGACGGACGAGGTGACCGACTTCCTGTCGCCCGACACCGTCCTGCCCGCTCCCGGTCAGGGAGCACTGGCGATCGAGTGCGCCGCTTCGAGCGCCGACCTCGCCGCCGCGCTCGCGGAGCTCGACGACCCGTACACCCGGGTCGCCGTCACCGCCGAGCGTTCCCTGCTCGCCGCCCTGGAGGCCGGCTGCTCCGCACCCGTGGGTGCGCTGGCCGACCTCCTGGTCGACGGTCAGTCTGTCAACGAACTGCGCCTGCGCGGTGTCGTCGGTTCCACCGATGGTGCCTCGCTGGTGCAGCTGTCCACTACCGGTCCCGTTCCCACGTCGCAGGACGACGCGGCGGCCCTCGGTCGCGAACTCGCGTCGGAGATGCTCGCCAAGGGTGCGGCCGGTCTTATGGGGGAGCGAGCACTTTGAGCCCCACCGGCCCCGCCGTGTCCGACTTTCCGCTGCTGTCCGCACAGGGACACGTCACCTTCCTCGGCGCCGGTCCCGGCGATCCGGGTCTGCTGACGCTGCGCGCCGTCGAGGCGCTCGCGAGCGCGGACGTTCTTGTCGCAGAGCCCGAGGTGCTCGACGTCGTGCGCACACATGCGCGGGCAGGCGTGAGCACCCCTGAGCTGACCGTTGTTGACTCCGCGTCAACAGCCGCCGGAGTGCCTGTACTCAGGGACGCGGCCAATATTGTCATGGAGGCCGCGAAGGGCGGCAGGCGGGTCGTCCGTGCTGTCGCCGGTGACCCGGGTCTGGACGGTGGCGCGGGGGCGGAGATGCTCGCGTGCGCCGCCGCCGGGGTGCCCTTCGAGGTCGTCCCGGGTGTCGCGAACGTCGTCGGCGTGCCCGCGTACGCCGGTGTGCCGCTGCGTGACGCGCAGGGTACGGACGTGCGCTTCGTGGACGCCCGTACCGCGACCGACCGCTGCTGGAGCGAGGTCGGCGCGAGCGATTCGACCGCCGTCGTCTCGACCACTCTGGACTCCGTCGCGGCGGCTGCGGGCGAGCTGGTCTCGGCGGGCCGCAAGCCCGACACCCCGCTGACCGTCACGGTCGCCGGCACCACCACGCGTCAGCGGACGTGGACGGCGACGCTGGGCACCATCGCGCAGCTCTTCAAGCAGACGAAGGTGCTGCCGTCGCCGGACGGCCACCAGCCGGTCATAGCCGTGGTCGGGGACCGTACCTCCGCCGCCCAGCGCGACCAGCTCGCGTGGTTCGAGTCCAAGCAGCTCTTCGGCTGGAAGGTGCTCGTCCCGCGGACGAAGGAGCAGGCGGCCTCGCTCTCCGACCAGCTGCGCTCCTACGGCGCGGTGCCGCACGAGGTGCCGACGATCGCGGTCGAGCCGCCGCGTACGCCCCAGCAGATGGAGCGCGCGGTCAAGGGCCTGGTCACCGGCCGGTACGAGTGGATCGCCTTCACCTCGGTGAACGCGGTGAAGGCCGTTCGGGAGAAGTTCGAGGAGTACGGGCTGGACGCCCGTGCCTTCGCCGGGATCAAGGTCGCGGCCGTGGGCGAGCAGACCGCCGCCTCACTGGTCGATTTCGGTGTGAAGCCGGACCTGGTGCCCTCGGGCGAGCAGTCCGCCGCGGGTCTCCTGGAGGACTGGCCGCCCTACGACCCGGTCTTCGACCCGATCGACCGTGTCTTCCTGCCGCGCGCCGACATCGCCACCGAGACCCTGGTGGCGGGCCTGATCGACCTGGGCTGGGAGGTCGACGACGTCACCGCGTACCGCACGGTCCGCGCGTCGCCGCCGCCGGCGGACACCCGGGAGGCGATCAAGGGCGGCGGCTTCGACGCGGTGCTCTTCACCTCGTCCTCGACCGTCCGCAACCTGGTCGGCATCGCGGGCAAGCCGCACAACGTGACGGTCATCGCCTGCATCGGCCCGGCCACCGCCAAGACCGCCGAGGAGCACGGCCTGCGGGTCGACGTCCTCGCGCCGGAGCCCTCGGTGCACAAGCTGGCCGAGGCGCTGGCGGAGTTCGGCGCGCGGCGCCGGGACGCGGCCAAGGAGGCCGGCGACCCGGTGACCCGCCCGAGCGAGCGGCGCCCGGGCGCGCGGCGGAGGCGTACGACGACCTGACCGGTCGGCGACGGACGTACGGGCCCGGCTGCTCCCTCGTGGAGCGGCCGGGCCTTTTCCGGCCGTGCCCGGTGGGGGTCATCCCGCGCGGTAGCGGCGTGCGGTCAGCGTGACCTCCAGGGCGGATTCCTGCCGCTCCAGCCTCATCACCCCGGCCTGCTCGCCCAGGTGCTGGACGCGCAGCAGCTGTCCGTCGAGGACGACCCGCAGCTCGGTCCAGGGGTGCCGCCACAGCAGGATGTCGCGCTCCCACATCTCCAGTCCGCGCGTGGTCGAACGCAGCACGTACTGCGGGCCCTCGCTGGGTGAGGGCGGGGTGTACCCGGTGTACGTGGGCCGGACCACGTACGCGTTGAGCACGCGCTCTCCGGGTTCCAGTACGGCGTTCCTGGCGCTCTCCCGGCGGCTGGTCCGCCATCCGGTCAGGCCCGCTCCCACGGCGGCAGCCAGGGCCAGTGCCGCCGTCAGCCCCCAGGGCACGTCCTCCAGCGCCAGCGGGAGCCCGACGACGACGGCCGTGACGCACCCCGCGCCGACGGCGGCGGGGACGTTGCCCGCCGGAGCGCTGCGGGTGGCGTTGCCGTCGTTCTCGGTCTCGTCCTCGCTCACGATTCCCCCCGGGACGGTCCGGCCGCACCCCCGCGCGGTCGTCCCTGGAAGCGCCGGTCCGGTCCGGTCCGGTGCGCGTGGCCGTGGTCGTGATCGTTGTCGTGGAGTGATCGTAGGTATGCCCGCGGACGGCCCGGTGAGCGGGTGGCCGGGAGCCCGGGGTTTCCGGCAGGGGTGTCGGTAAGAGCCCGGTGTGGGCGGGTCTATGGTCAAAGGATGACTGCGTACGGAAACTTCCCCGGCTCCCGCCCCCGGCGGCTGCGGACGACCCCGACGATGCGACGGATGGTCGCCGAGACCCGCCTCCACCCCGCGAACCTGATCCTGCCCGCGTTCGTCCGCGAGGGCATCGACGCCCCGGTGGAGATCTCGGCGATGCCGGGCGTGCGGCAGCACACCCTGGACACCCTGCGGAAGGCCGCCGCCGACGCGGTGGCGTCCGGGGTCTCCGGGATCATGCTCTTCGGGGTGCCGGCCGACGAGAAGAAGGACGCCCGGGGCACGGCGGGGACCGACCCGGACGGCATCCTCCAGCAGGGCCTGCGCGCGGTGCGCTCCGAGGTCGGCGACGACCTCGTCGTCATGTCGGACCTCTGCCTGGACGAGTACACCGACCACGGCCACTGCGGTGTGCTCACCGAGGACGGCCGCGTCGACAACGACGCGACCCTGGAGCGGTACGCGGAGATGGCCCAGGTCCAGGCCGACGCGGGCGCCCACACGGTCGGCCCCAGCGGCATGATGGACGGTCAGATCGGTGTGATCCGGGACGCGTTGGACCAGACCGGGTACGAGGACGTGTCGATCCTCGCGTACACCGCGAAGTACTCCTCCGCCTTCTACGGCCCCTTCCGGGAGGCCGTCGGCTCCTCGCTCCAGGGCGACCGCAAGACGTACCAGCAGGACCCGGCGAACATCCGCGAGTCCCTGCGCGAGCTGGCGCTCGACCTCGAAGAGGGCGCCGACATGGTCATGGTCAAGCCGGCCGGGCCGTACCTCGACATCCTCGCCAAGGTCGCCGACTCCGTGAACGTGCCGGTCGCGGCGTACCAGATCAGCGGCGAGTACGCGATGATCGAGGCCGCCGCCGAGAAGGGCTGGATCGACCGCGACGCGGCGATCATGGAGAGCCTGACGGGCATCCGGCGCGCGGGTGCGCAGATGATCCTGACCTACTGGGCGACCGAGGTCGCGCAGCGGCTGGGCGGGCGTTCGGTGTAGTACGCGGTGCGGTGCGGTGCGCAGTGTGCCGGGGCCGGGTGCGGAGGGGTGGCGTTCGCGCCCGGGTTCTTGGGACGATCGGCCGGTGAACCACTTCTCGTACTCCGCCATCGGTCCCGGTCCCGGTCGCGAGTGGTGTCCCCCTGATCCGGTGCGGGCCGAGCCCGGCCGGTGGCCGGAGCTGGAGGCGGCGCTCGCGGTGGTCAACCGCGACGTGCGGGCGACCCTGCCGGGCCAGGAACCGCTGGTACTGATGAGCGTCCCCTCGGACGAGCCGCCGTCCTCGGCCTCCACCGGAGGCGAACAGGTCTACGTGGCGATGCCGGACGGCAGTTGGCAGGGCAACCCGGTCAACCCGTGGGAGCTGGACGATGGTTACCCGCCGGAGCCGGACGACCCGGACACTTTTCTGGCCGTGGTCGCAGAGACGGCGCAGGAGACCGTGATGGAACTCCTCTGGCGGGTCTGGCCCGTCTGCCCCGCCCACGGGACCGGCATGCACACCTACCCCCCGGAGAGCGCCGGCGGCGAGCGCCCGGACGAGGCCGACCTGTCGGGCCCACCGGCGTGGTGGTGCGGGGGCGGGCGGGACGGCGGGTGGCACGAGGTCGCCCGGGTGGGGGAGTTGGCCGCGACCGTCTCCGCCTGACCCGTTCACCGGACCTCGGGCCGGGCCGAGACGGGCCCGTCAGCGCTACGGGTCCCGTCAGCCTTGCGGGTCCCAGAGTCCGCCGGCGGCGCCGCGGTCGAGATGCTCGGAGTAGACGCCGACCTTCCAGGCGATGACGGAATGGCACTCCTCCAGCTCCCGGATCCGGGCCTCGACGCGCTTCTGATGGGCGTTGAGGAGCTGGAGGCGGTCCGCTTCGTTGCCCGGCCCGTCCCTCACGAGTTCGGCGAACCGCTTCAGTTCGGCGAGGGGCATTCCCGATTCCCGCAGCCTCACGCAGATCAGCAGCCACTCCAGGTCCGCCGTGGTGTAGCGGCGCCGGCCGCCCGTGTTCCGCCGGACCGGTGCGATCAGCAGGCCCTCGCGCTCGTACAGGCGCAGCGCGTGCACGCTGAGACCGGTCCGCTCGGCCACCTCGCCGATGCTCAGCTGCTCGGCGCGGGTCTCGGAGGACGTCATCCCCGCACCCTAGGGGTTGCCCCGCAATTCGTGGTGGGCCCCGCACCGCCACCGCCACCGCCCCGGCGTGCCGGGGGCCCGCGTCGAGGCCCACCGCCGACGTCGGAGATCGTGTGCGTGGCTTCGTGGGGGCCTGTATCGGGTTCTGGGCTTGATCTAGACCCCGCTCCAGCTCGTAGCGTCCTCGGCATGACCATCCAAGACCAGCAGCCGCTCGGCTCGCCCTTCTCCGCCGCCAGCACCGCCGAGGACGTCATGGCCGGTGTCGATCTCTCCGGTAGGACCGCCGTCGTGACCGGGGGCTACTCCGGGCTCGGCCTGGAGACCACCCGGGCTCTCGCGGGCGCCGGGGCCCGGGTGATCGTTCCCGCGCGTCGGCCCGCCATCGCCGCTGCCGCCCTCGACGACGTGAAGGGCTGCGAGGTCGTTCCCATGGACCTGACCGACCTCGACAGTGTGCGGGAGGCCGCCGCACGGATCACCGCCTCCCTGACCCGGCTCGACCTCCTGTTGGCGGTGGCCGGCATCATGGCCACCCCCGAGCGGCGCGTCGGGCCCGGCTGGGAGGGCCAGTTGGCCGCCAACCACTTCGGGCACTTCACTCTCGCCTGCGAGCTCTACCCTCTTCTCGCCGCCGCCGGTGGCGCGCGCGTCGTCGTCAACAGTTCCGGTGGGCACGCCATGACCGACTTCCGCCGGCACGACCCGCACTTCCGTACCGGGTACGACAAGTGGCTGGCCTACGGCCAGTCGAAGACCGCCAACGTACTGTTCGCCGTACACCTCGACACCCTCGGACGCGACGACGGCGTCCGGGCGTTCGCTCTCCACCCCGGAAAGATCATCACCGGGCTGCAGCGGGAGATGACGCTCCAGGAGCAGATCGATCGAGGCTGGGTGGATGAACAACGGAACGTCGTGGGGGCCGACTTCAAGACTCCCTCGCAGGGCGCCGCCACCGGCATGTGGGCCGCCACGTCCCCGCTCCTCGAAGGCCGGGGCGGGCTCTACCTCGAAGACTGTGACATCGCGCACGCCCGGACCCGGGACGCCACGGACGACGACGGTGTCCGTGAGTACGCCGTCGATCCCGAAGCGGCCGAACGGCTCTGGGAGTTGTCCCTGGCGGCGACCGGCGCCACCCCGGTCGGCAGGTGACCTTGCAGGCCGTGGGCCGGGCGGCCTGGCGGGGCCACGGGGCCGGGCGCCCCGTAAACCGAGGGCCGGGGAGCCGGCCGCCGAGGTAGAAGGGGGCATGGACCCTGCCCTTCTGGAACGGCTGAACACGGACGTCGATCAGCTCGTCGTGCACCACGGACACACGAACCACATGCGCGACTACGAGATCGTCTTCGACGTGGGCCCCGGCTTCCCGTACGCAGCGACGCCGACCTTTCTGCGGTACCTCTTCCGGTACTGCGTCGAGGCCCGGTGCGAGACGTTCCAGTCCGCGGAGACCTGGCGGGCCTCCCTGGACGATCGTCTCCTCGACCGCGGGACCGTCGACCCCGACCTCGGCGGGTACGTGTGGGGCATGAGGTTCCACGAGCTGTACGACATCCGGCTCTGCCTCGGGTCGGACGCCACGCGCCGCTGGACGCAGGCGGTGGGGATCGATTTCCACCAGGTCCGTAGGGAGACGACCGCGCACGACCTGACCCTCCTCTTCTCGGACCTGGAAGTGAGCGAGGTCCCGGTCGGATACGCGCCCTTCGTCGCGGGTGAGGATTCCGGTCCGTCCGACCCCGTCCCGTCCGGCGTGCCGGCCGCCGGTTCCTGAACACCGGGGACGACGAGTTGTTGACCCTCGACCTGGTGGAGGGCCCAGAGTTCCGGACGTGGAGAGCGAGATGCGCGGCATTGGTGAGATGGCCCGGGAGAGCGGGCTGAGCGTGAGCGCCCTGCGGTTCTACGACGGTGCCGGGGTACTGGTCCCGGCCTGGGTGGATCCGGTCAGTGGCTACCGCTGGTACGGCTCCGAGCAGCTGGAGGAGTCCCGGCTGCTCGCGCGGCTGCGCCGGGCGGGTATGCCGTTGGCGGACATCCGGCTGGTCCTTGCGGGCTGGTCCGGCGCGGACACCGATCTGGTGCGGAAGCTGCTGGAGGCGCATCTGCGCCGTCTCGAACGGGGGCTGTCCGATGCCCGCACCGAGTTCTCCTCGCTCCGAGCTCTACTCGACCGCAGGGAGAAATCGATGACCGTGCTCCGCACCGACCCCGTCCGGCTGACCGTTTCCGCGCCCGAGCTGGCCGCGGCGTTGGACGCGGTCCGCTTCGCCGCCGGAACCGACCCGGAGCTGCCGATGCTCGGCGGTGTCCTGTTCGACGTCGAGGGCGAGGTTCTTCACGTCGTGGCCACCGACCGGTACCGGATGGCTCTCGCGCGAGCCGGTGCCACCGGACATGACGGGGCCCGTGTGCAGGCCGTCGTACCTTCCCCGCTCGTCGACGCGATGCGGGCGCTGCTCGGCGACGACGCGTCCGTCCGGCTCACCGTGGACGGTGTCCGCGTGACCCTGGAGGCGGGGGACCGGCAGGCGGCCGGCCAGTGCGTCGATCAGGGCTTCCCCGACTACCGTCGCCTCGTCCACCTGCCGGCCGGGCGCCGTGCTCCCGTCGATGTCGCGGCGTTCCGTGAGGCGGTGGAGGCGGGGCCCGTACGCCCGAGTGAGGCGCGGGAGCAGGACGGAGTCTCCTTCGACCTCATCGTGCTGGAGGTGTCGGCCGACGGCGGGATCACCGTGTGCGAGGACGGTGACGGTGGCGGGAGCCGTATCGCGGTCAACCGCGCGTTCCTCCTGGAGGCCCTCGCCGCCGGCGCCCAGGACCAGCTGATTCTGGAGGTCGGTGCCCCCACGGCGCCGCTGGCGATCCGCCGGACCGACACCGACACCACCTTCTCGATGCTGATGCCGGTCCGCTTGGAGAGCTGACCGCCGGCCAAGCGCGCGGCGACGGGCCTGCACGGGACATGTCCTACCCGGCCGCCTCCTGCTCCCAGCCCGCGAGGATACGGGCGGCCTCGTGGCCGAGGTGGGCGTCGGCGGAGAGCAGGCGGAGCACCTCGGCCCGGCCCTCGCTCGGACCGGCCTCGCTGAGGGCGGCGAGGGCGTTGTCCCGTACGAGCGGATCGGGGTCGCCCAGGACGGCTTCGGCCAGCGCCGCGTGCACGACGGAGTCGTCGGCGTACGAGCCCAGCGCCATCACCGCGTACTGCCGGACCAGGTCCTCGTCCGGGTGTTCGACGGTCGTGACCAGGACGGCTCCGGCGAGGCGCCAGGTCTCCGGATCGGACGGGGGCCAGAGCCGCAGCGCCTTCGTCGCCTCGACGCGCGCGAGGTCGAACGCCTCCTGGTCGGCGACGACCTCGATGAGGAACGACAGGATGCCCGGATGGTCCGGCTCGGTGGAGAGCATGCCACCGAGGTCGTAGGCGATTTCCCGCCTGCGGTCGCTCTCCTGGGGCAGCGTTCCGTACTCCGCGATCAGCTTTTCCGTCCGGTTCATGGGATATGCGTTTCCCCGGACGCGATGTTCCACGCATCGGGGCGCGTTCCCGCACCCCGCTCCGTGGATGAGCACGCGGCAGCCTCGGAGCGGGGCCCCGTCCCCGGCCGTCGTGCCGGTGGACGGAGCGCGGCCCGGCTTCTCCCCTCGTGGAAGCCGGACCGCGTGATCGGGGGCGGACCCGACCGGCAGGTCAGGTCCTGCCGGTCAGTCCCACCAGAAGGACCAGGACTCGCTGTTCAGCAGGTGCTTCTCGGCGTACGCGTCGAGGTCGTACGGCGGGTTCTGGTCGATGTTGTCCGGGCAGAAGGCGTAGTGCTCGGCGGCGAGTGCCCGGGCCTGGGGGAGCGTGGTCGGCGGGCGGCCGACCGACACGGTCAGGGTGTCGAAGCCCAGCGCCACGACCCGGATGTCGTACCGGTCCTCCCAGGAGCGGAGCACCGCGCAGAGGCGGGCGACGTCGTCCTCGTGGTTGACCGGACCCGTCCAGCCGATGGCGGCGGGGATGTCCGCGCTGCGCCGCGCGGGTACGAGCGCCGGGCGCAGGCCGGTGCCGTCGCCGTCCAGGTGGAGGCTGCTGAGCATGTCGGCCAGATCGGCGGCCAGTCGGTCGGGGTCGTCAGGGCCCGCAGCGGCCGGGGACGGGGCCAGGCCGGGCCACTCGGGGGCTTCGGCGGACGCGGTGCTCCCGCTGGAGGGGTCCTCGGATTCGCCGCCGGTGCCGCCGAGTTCGTCGGCGGCGTAGGGCTCCCAGAAGCCGAGGAGCACCTCCTCGGCGTCGTGGTCCCCCGGGTAGGAGACGCGTCCGGGATCGAGGTCCCAGGCTCCCGGCGGCTCCTGGCGCGGTCCCTCGTCGATCAGCACGGGAAGCAGCCCGACCGGCCGGCCGATGGCACGCAGGGCCGCGAAGCCGCCCGGGGCCGCCGCCGCGTTCGCGTACCAGAACAGGGGTTCGTGCCAAGGGCCGTCGATCGTGGTGTCCACGAGAGAGCCGGACGGCAGATCCAGCCCATGGGAGGCAAGGGACGGAAGGGGGTTCGGGAGCGTCGCCATGCCGCAGACACTAAGGGGGGCCACTGACAGAGTCGTCGCGGCGTTACTGACACCGTGCCTGACAGTGCGGCTCTGCACGGCCTGAAGTGCTCGAACACTCCTGTTTCTGGGCCCGGTTCGCGCGAGAATCCCTCTGCGGGGCATCCGCAGAGCCCCCGCCGCCGAAGAGGAGACATGGCCCCTCAACCGAAGCAACCCGAGCGCCCCGAGCAGTCGAAGCGACCCGAGCGGTCCGGATCGGCCCGGCAGGGCAACCAGAAGCGCGAGAGCGACCAGAGGCGCGAGGGTGACCACGTCAACCCGGCCAAGCGGACCAAGACTTCGCGCCTCCCGGACGGTCGGCTGCTCATCGCTGACATCGACCTGGAGCTCCCCCCCGGCCGGAGTCCGCTCCAACGGGCCCTGCGTACAGCCGATATCAACCTCCCGCCGACCAGGTCCAGGACGTCCGGCGCCACCCACCCGGGCGGGCCGGCCGTGGGCGGACCGGCCGTGGACGGTTCCCCTTCGGACGGAGAATCCGCAGAGGGGTGAACGGCCGTCCGCGTGTGCCTCGTTCAGTCCCCCTTCGGTGTCGTCGCGTACGTGAACGGGCCGACGACACCGGCACTGTGGTGGGCCGCCGCCTGGAGCGCCGCGGTGATGCGCTGCCGCGGTTTCAGGTCGAGTGCACCGGTGGCGTGGAGTGCGCCGAGGGCGATGTCGTCCCCGCAGCCGACCGCCGCGTACTGGTCGGAGGGTTCGCCGACCTGGTAGTCCGAGTGGATGGTGTAGAGCCGCCCGGCTATGCCGACGAGGAACGTGCCCGCCTGCTCCTGCTCGGACTCCTTGCGTGCCCAGCCGCCGTCCTTGAGGCAGGAGCGCAGCGCGTCGATGAACTTGGTGACCATGAACCGGTCCAGATCGCCGCTCGGATGCGGTACCTCGAACGCGTACCGCAGGAGTTGTCCCATGCGGAACGACGAGGTGAACCCCATGACGTAGGGGCCGTTCCGGAACACCTTGAGGTCCCGGCGGACGGTGATCGAGAGCCCGGAGACCCCTGCCGAGTCGCCGCCGAGGTGGACACGGTTCTTGTGGACGAGCCCGACGATCACGGTCATACGGAGGCAACCTCACGAGGTGGTCGGAGTCGGAGCGGCCCCGGGGGCGGGGGCCGTGCGCGGTGGGCGGGTACCGCCCGATGGGCGCCTGGTGGGCGCCTGGTGGGCGTCGGATTCCGGTCGGAACCGGCACGGCCGCGGCCGGTGGTACGGGACGGGTGTCAGGAGATGCTGCCCGGGGCGGTGCGCGGCGAATCGCGGCCGGTGGCGCACTGGGGGGCGCACGAGGGCGTGTTCTCGAATGTGGCGCCGTACGCCCGGGGGCAGGTGTTCCGCTGACGGCCCAACAGGTGTCGCAACCCCGGCGGCCGAGAGGCGCCCGTACGTGCCGCCGTCCGCCCGCGGCCGTCCCGTGCCGCAGGGGCCCGTCAGGAACTGTGCGGTGTCCGGGACCCGGAGGCTGTCGGTGGCGACGAGGATCCGCGGCGGCACACACGGCCGCCGGGACGCTCGTCGCCGCGCCCTTCGTCGCCGCGCCCTTCCTACGGTCGTGCCCGCGTGGGCAGGGTGAGGATCTCGGCCCCGTCCTCGGTGATGGCGATGGTGTGCTCGCTGTGCGCGGTCCGGCAGCCCGTGGCGCTGCGCAGCGTCCAGCCGTCGGCGGCGGTGACGAGTGTGGCGGTGTCCGCCATGATCCAGGGCTCCAGTGCGAGCAGCAGCCCGGGGCGCAGCTCGTATCCCCGGCCGGGCCGTCCGGTGTTGGCCACGTGCGGGTCCTGGTGCATGGTCGAGCCGATGCCGTGCCCTCCGAACTCGGTGTTGATCGGGTATCCCGCCTCGCCGAGTACCGTGCCGATGGCGTGGGAGAGGTCGCCGATGCGTGCCCCGGGCTTGGCGGCGGCGATGCCGGCGGCGAGCGCGCGTTCGGTCGTCTCGATCATCGCCACGCTCTCCGAGGGCCTGGCCTTGCCCACCAGGAAGCTGATCGCGGAGTCCGCGGCCACCCCGCCCTTGGCCACGGCGAGGTCGAGTGTCAGCAGGTCCCCGTCCGTCAGGGTGTAGTCGTGAGGGCGTCCGTGGAGCACCGCGTCATTGACGGCCGTGCAGATGTAGTGCCCGAACGGGCCGCGCCCGAAGGAGGGTGCGTAGTCGACGTAGCAGGACTGCGCGCCCGCCTCGGTGATCATCTCCTTCGTCCACCGGTCGATCTGCAGCAGGTTCGTGCCGACCGTGGTGCGCTGCTTCAGCGTGTGCAGGATGTCTCCGACCAGGGCGCCGGTCTCTCTCGCCCGCTCCAGCCGCGCGGAGTTCAGGATCTCGATCATGGGGTGTCTCCCGTGTGTCCAATAACTATACCGGTCTAACTATACCGGTATGAGAATGGGGGCCCGACAGGCCCACCGGGCCGCGTAGGGCATCGCCAGTCCGGCGAGCACGAAGACGCCGCCGAGGGCCAGCCAGCCGGGAACGCCCCAGGTGATGCAGACGAGGCCCAGGACGGAGGGCGCGAGGGAGCTCGCCAGGCCGGTGCCGGTGGCGCCGAGTCCGGAGTACTGCCCCTGGGCGTGGGCCGGAGCCAGTCGGAAGCTCAGCTCGAACGAGGCGGCGGTGTGCCACAGTTCGCCGACCGTGTGCACGACGACGCCGGCGATGATCAGGACGGTGGCGAGCCGCGCCGGTGCCCCCGCCGCGAGCGCCACCGACGCCATGCCGAGCAGGAACGCCACTCCGGAACGGGCCGCGCCCCGGCCCGCCGAGGCGGTGTCGACGACCGACCGGCTCGCCCGTACCTGGAACACCACCACGATCAGGGTGTTGATCACCGCGCACCCGCCGACCAGCCACTGCGGGGCCGCGCTGTGCCCGACGATCCACAGGGGCAGCGCGAACACCAGGACGTGCCCCTGGAGCGAGAGGACCGAGTCCAGCGCGGTGACCACCACGTACGGACGGTCCTTCAGTACCTCCCAGCGGCTCGTGGGTGGGGCGCCGGTCTTGGACTCCTGCTGCCGGGACGGCGCCTGGTGCGGCAGCCTGCCCACGAGGGCCGCGCAGAGCAGGAAGCTCAGGGCGTTGGCCAGCACCAGCGCCAGGTACGCACCCCGGGTGTCCAGCTGCACCACCACGCCGGCCATGACTCCACCGCAGGCCCCGGCCAGATTGGCCACGGCCCGCAGGTAGGACCGGTACTTCGTCGGCTCGGCCCCGGCGAGTCCGCGCGTCAGCGGCCCCCTGGCGGCGGCGCCGGCCGAGGAGGCGAGCTGGGTGACGGTGATGACCAGCACGAACATGCCGAACGAGTGCACCAGCACCAGCACCGCCATCGCCACGGCCTGCACCAGCTGGATCACCAGATACGTCTCGCGGGGCCCGCGCAGGTCGGCCACCCGCCCCACCGGAACCCCGGCCGCCAGGCCGATGAGGGCCGCCACTCCCATGCCCAGGCCGACCTGCGCCACCGACAGTCCGACCGAGCGGGTGAAGAAGAGCGCGGCGGCGGTCATGAAGAGTCCGTTGCCGATCGAGCTGATGAAGGTCGCCGCCGCGAGCGTCCGCCGCGGTCCCGGCTCGGGCAGCACGAGCCCCGACTTTCCGGGGCGGCCCGGCGTGTTCGGTGCCGCTGTCGCGACGGGTCCGTCCGGCGCCGGGCCGGATGTCCCGTCGGCTTCCACGCGCGAAGTCCTCAAGTGTCTGCTCCCCTCCCCGCGGGCCTCGTGGCCGCCCCGGGACGATGCACCACGGCCCTCCCGCCGCGATAGCCGTGTCGACCTGGCGAAATGTCACATCTCGCAGGGGAACGGGGAGACGCTCGTGGGGCGTTGTGACGAGTGACGGTGGGCCGGTTCGGTGACCGCTCCGTGGCGCTTCCGCGCCATATGTTCGGCCCGGCGTCCCCAGCGCGCTGTTCCGGCCCCCGCCGGCCCCGCGCATGGCGCGCCCCTCCCGCGCCCTTCCCGGAGGGGTGAGGCGGACGCCGCCGCTCCGGTGGCGGAAGCGGCGGGTGGTGCGTTCGGCGACCCTTGACGGCCTCGGTCTCCTGTCCCGGACCCGGGAGCACAGCAGGTGTCTCAGCTTTCGGCGGCGGGCTGGTCTGCCTGCCGGGAATCGGATCGCCATCAACGGGGTTGGTGGTGGGAAAGCCGTTGTTGGAGGGGTCATGCGGGCGATTCAGGTGTACGAAGTGGGCGGTCCCGAGGTGCTGCGGGAGGCCGAGGTGGACCAGCCGCGGCCGGGTCCGGGCGAGGCGGTCGTGGAGGTCGCCGCGTCCGGGGTCAACTTCCTCGACGTCTATTACCGCGAAGGCCGTTACCCTCTCCCGCTGCCCTTCACCCCGGGCTCTGAGGGCGCCGGCACGGTCGTCGAAGTCGGCCCCGGCGTCGCCGACGTCGCGGTCGGGGACCGGGTCGGTTGGGTGGAGATTCCCGGGACGTATGCCGAGCGGGCCGTCGTGGACTCCTCCCGGCTGGTGCCGCTGCCCGACGACATCGGCTTCGAGACAGCCGCCGCCGTGCTCCTCCAGGGCATGACCGCGCACTATCTCGTCAAGGACGCCTACCCGGTTCAGGGGGGCGACACGGTGCTCGTGCATGCGGCTGCCGGCGGCATGGGGCTGCTTCTGACCCAGCTCATCAGCCATCTCGGCGGCAGGGTGATCGGCACGACGTCGACCACGGCGAAGGCCGAGCTGGCGAAGCGTGCCGGGGCCGCCGAGGTGATCCTTTCCTCCGCGGTCGACGACCTCGCAGCCGAGGTCAGGCGGCTCAACGGCGGTCAGGGACTGCCGGTCGTCTTCGACGGCGTCGGCGCGCACACCTTCGACGCGAGCCTGGCCAGCCTGCGAACCCGCGGCCATCTCGTGCTCTTCGGCGCGGCAAGCGGTGCCGTGCCGCCGTTCGATCCGATTCGGCTCGCCCACGGCGGTTCGCTGACCCTGATCCGGCCCAGCCTCGGGGACTTCATCGCCGATCGGTCCGAACTGCTCCGACGGGCCGCCGATGTGTTCGAGTGGGTGCGGTCCAAGGCGCTCGAGGTCACCGTGACGGGCCGCTACGCGTTGTCCGAGGCCGCCCGGGCCCACAGCGATCTGGAGGCTCGGCGTACCACCGGCAAGCTGCTCGTCGTACCCGACGCGGCCGTTCCCGGACGCCGCGAGGAGACGCAGAGCTGATCGCGGGCGACGGGGGCGGGGATCAGCGGGCCAAGATCAAGTGGTGGCGGGTTTCCGGCGTATCCGGCTCACGCCTCTGTCGCCGAGAACGGCCGTCCCCGATGTCCCCCGGGGCCGGACATGCCGGGCGGGTACGGGTCACGGTCCGGGCGGCCCCGCCCGCGTAACGTTTCGGGCCACCCGCACCCGTACGCGGTACCCGTGCTCCGCACGCCGTGCCGCGTACCCCAGCCGACCCGCGAGGCCGCCGATGCGCAAGCTCATCCTGTCCATCTCCGTCTCCCTCGACGGGTTCTTCGAGGGGCCGGACCACGACATCGACTGGCACTTCGTGGACGAGGAGCTGCACCAGCACTTCAACGACGAGCTGGGGAGGATGGGCGCGTTCATCCACGGGCGGGTGACGTACGAGCTGATGGCCGAGTTCTGGCCCACGGCGGACGCCGACCCGGCGAACGCGGGGACGGTGGCCGAATTCGCCACCATCTGGCGGGACATGCCGAAGTACGTCTACTCCCGCACCCTCGACCGGGTCGGCTGGGGCTCCACCCTCGTGCGCGAGGTCGACCCCGACGCGATCCGCGCGCTGAAGGCCGAACCGGGCGGTGACCTGGTGGTCGGCGGACCGATGCTGGCGGACGCCTTCCGGCGGCACGGCCTCATCGACGAGTACCGGATCTACGTCCACCCGGTACTCATCGGGCGCGGCAACCCCCTCTTCCGCGATACCGAAGCCCGCACGAACCTGCGCCTGGTCGAGACCCGGCCGTTCGGCAGCGGCGTAGTGCTGCTGCGGTACGAGGCGGAGGGCGGTAGCACGGGCGCGGACGGGCCCGTGAGCTGAGCCGTTCCGGGAACCCCCGCACCGCAGACCGTCGTCACAGGGCCCCGAACGCCTCCGTGACGGCCGTGCAGGTCGCTGCGAGGTCGTCGTCCGTGATGCTGGCCGAGACGAACCAGCAGGCCATGGGGAAGGCGTTGGCGTGGACTCCGCGTTTGAGGAGTTCGTGGCGGAAGGCGTGCGACCGGGCCTGGTCGACGCGCAGCAGGTCGCGGTAGTTGCGGGTGGGCAGGCCGTCGGGGGTGAAGACGGTCTGGAACATGGCGCCGACGCCCTGGACCGAGCAGGGGATTCCCCGGTCGTGGGCGGCCTTCTGCGCCGTTTCCATCACTTGGCGGCCGGCGTCCTCGATGCGCTGGACGACGTCCGGGTCACCGAGTTGTCGCAAGGTCACCAGCGCGGCCGTCGCGCAGAGCGGCGAGGCGTTGTACGTGCCACCGTGCTTGACGCGTCCCGAAGCGAGTTCTTCCATGATCTCCCGGCGTCCGGCGAAGGCGGCGATGGGCAGTCCGCCCCCGAGGGCTTTGGAGAACACGGCGATGTCGGGCACGACGGCGAAGAGGGCCTGAGCACCGCCGGGGCCGGTGCGGAACCCGGTGCAGACCTCGTCGAAGATCAGCACGATGCCTCGGGCGGTGCACTCCTCGCGGAGGGCTTCGAGGTATCCCGGCTCGGGCATGGTGCAGGCGTTGTTGGCGACGATCGGCTCGCAGATGACAGCGGCGAGAGCCCCAGCGTGGGCGTCGAGGACCGTGCGCAGTGCGGTCAGGTCGTTCCACGGGCACACCACCACGTCGTCCACGACACCGGCGGGGATCCCCGGGGAGTGGGGCACGGACCGTGGCGCCGTGCGGGGGCCGGCTTCGGCTTCGGTGGGGCGGTTCGAGATCGCCAGGGTGTCCGACCACCCGTGGTAGTGCCCTTCGAACTTCAGGATCCGTGAGCGCCCGGTGTGGCCGCGGGCCGCGCGTACGGCGCCCTGTACGGCCTCGCTGCCGGAGTTCGCGAAGCGGACGAGTTCCGCGCAGGGCACCATCCGGCAGATCGTCTCGGCGAGTTCGACCTCCGGGACGTTGCAGGTGCCGAACATCGTGCCGGTGTGCAGTACCCGGGTGAGGGCGTCCGTCAGCACGGGCGGGGCGTGGCCGAGGATCGCGCTGCCGTAGGAGATGAGGTAGTCGACGTACTCGTTGCCGTCGACGTCCCGGATGCGGGAGCCCGCCCCGCTGGTGATGTAGAGCGGGTAGGGGTGCGGGCCCGTGGAGGTGAGACGGGAGGAGGAGCTGATCCCGCCCGCGAGTGACTCCTTGGCGCGTTCGAACCAGGATCGGCTGCCGTCCGTGCCGTGCAGGGCCTGTAAACGGTCATTCATGGTCGCTCCTGTTTGCTGGGTCATGCCCGGGGACACGCTGTTGGATGTTCGTGCCCGTTGCTGCAGAGGGTGTTGGCGAAGGGGTGGTGCGGTGTGGTGAGGACTGCTGTGGTCACGGGAGCGGGCAGCGGCATCGGACGCGCCTGCGCCCTGGGTCTCCTGGCCGACGGATGGACGGTCGTGCTGACCGGCCGGCGGGAGGAGCGGCTGCAGGAATCGGCGCGCCTGGCCGACGCCTCCTGCCGCGCGCGTGCGGTGGTGCTGCCCGCGGACGTCACCGACCCGCGGTCGGTGGACGCGCTCTTCTCCGCGGTGGTGGAGCGGTGGGGGCGGCTGGACCTGCTCTTCAACAACGCGGCCGACCTGATGCCGTACACGGCCACCGAAGACGTGGACGTGGCGGACTGGCACCGGGTCATGGAATCGGTCGCCACCGGAGCATTCCTGTGCTCGCGAGCGGCCTTCCGGATCATGAAGGCACAGACTCCCCGGGGCGGACGGATCATCAACAACGGTGCTCCCTCGGCGCAGATCCCGAGACCCGACTCGATCGCTTTCACCGCGGCCAAGCACGCCGTGGCGGGCATCACCCGCTCGCTCTCTCTCGACGGCCGCCGTTTCGACATCTCCTGCGGGCAGATCGACATCGGCAACGTGACTCCCGCCGACCGCCCCCAGCCCGCCGTCCGGCAGCCCGACGGCTCACTGCGGGTGGAGCCCACCATGGACGTCCGGCACGTGGTCGACACGTTCCGGGCCATGGCCGCCCTTCCGGTCGGGGTGAACATCCAGTCCGTCCTGGTGATGCCCAGCGCCATGCCCTACGTCGGCCGGGGGTAGGCCCGCCACGTAAGCCTTCAGGGTCCGGCCGGGTACCAGCAGACCGGCCCGCTCCCAGGCCAGCATCCGGTGCAGCCCGTCCAGGTGGATCAGCCCTTCCCGGACGGTCAGCCCTTCGTAGTCCGGACCTCCTACCGCCCGGGCGCTCAGGAACACCGCGGTGGGTACGGCGCGCGACTGGCGGTCCAACTTGTGTGCACACAGCGGGTTGGACCGGGTGTACGTGCCCCCGAGCATCGTCAGCCGGGCGGCGGCGACCCGCACGGTGAGACCGGTTCTCGGGATCAGTTCGACGTCCCCTCCCTCGCCCAGATGCCAGGGCAGCACCACACCGCGGACTTCCGGTCCCTCCAGCAGCACTTCGTGCCAGCGGCCCTCCGAGAGGGTCTGCGCGTTGTGGATGTGGCGCTCCGCCTCGTCGTTGGAGTTGGCGGTGTCCCCGGGGCGGTACGGGTGGTGCCGCCCGAAGTGGCTCAGTACCTCGTCGAAGGAGACGGCCTGGAGAATCCTCATGCCGCACGCCCGGCGCCCTGCGATTCGTACGCGCTGAAGTGACGTTCCTCGAAGAGTTCCTGCCACCGTTCCTGCCCGTCCCGGAGCTTCCGGCCGGCTGCCAGTATCCGCCGCCAGTACGGCTTGACCGGAGGCCACAGCTCACCCGTACGGCAGTACGACGCGTCGATCAGGTAGCGGTCCGGCTCCCCGGACGCGGAAGCGTCCGTGGCGCGACGGGTGTGGAACAGCGCGGAGTGAAGGACCACGGCGGACCCCGGGGGCAGTTCGGTGATCAGTGACTCCCCGGGCAGGACCCCCGTCCCCAGATGGCTGCGGGCGTCCTTCTCCGCGACCTCGTGGTGCGAGCCTGGCAGCACGGCGAGAGCACCCATGCCTGGCCGCAAGCCCTGGACGTAGTGGAGGACGTGAACCATCGGAAGCCGCCGATGGCGCTGGGGCCGCTGCTCGTAATCGTGGTGCCAGGGCTTGCCCGGAGCCCCGGGCGGGCGGCGGTCGCTGTGGAGGTGGTGGAACACGAAAGCAGGGCCGAGCAGATTCTCGCTCTCCAACAGTTCCAGCAGCGGCGGGTAGGCGACCAGCTCGCCGTGCGCCGCCATCTCCAGCTCGACCGCTTCCGGCTCCGGGGACCGTTCGGGGCATAAGCAGGCGTCGATGGACCGCTGCCTCAGACCCGAGTCCACCCAGTGGTCGACCTCCCGAGTCAGGCGCCTCACGAACTCGGCGGGCAGCAGGCCCCGAAGGACCAGGAAGCCCTTCTCGTCGAACTCGTCGATCTGCGTTGCGGCATGCGAAGAGACGGTCACGGGGCTTGACCTCCGATGTACGCCGATGGGTGACCCGGGGGGTGGCACGGGTCTTGCCATCCATATCCCGGCCCCTCCGCGACCATGCCGTCACGCAGCGGAATGGCCGGTCACCGGCGCCCGCGGTGTGGCGCCGGTGTCTCGGAGAGGCGGGGAGGGTTTCCCGAAACGGGTGATGCACCGATGTCCGGCGGAGGACGGCCGGAATGCGCACTGGGGAACGGGAGCCGGTCCGACGTGGTGTGGCCCCGGGGCCCTTCTCCGAGTCAGGCGGCGTCTTCGGACTGCCGCCGGCCGACCGGGACGCCCTCACGAACGGGCGCATCGTCACGCCGGATGGGCCCCACCGGCCGGCATCTACTGGATCGTGCCACGGGCTCCTACGCGGAGGCCGTGGCCGCGTAGGCGGCGAAGGCGCTCCAGGTGCCGGTGGCGACGGTGAGGATGGGGCCCTCGGGGTTCTTGGAGTCGCGGATGTGGATGGCGGCGGGGTGGGCGGAGACCTCGACGCAGGCGCCGCCTTCTTCGCCGCTGTAGCTGGACTTCTGCCAGGAGAAGGCCACTTCGAGGCAGGCGCCGCCTTCGTCTCCGCTATAGGTCGACTTGAACCACTCACGTGTGGTGCTCATTGCTCTCCTAGCAGCCGGTCCAGCAGGCTCCGCGTTTCTTCTGCATTGAGAGCCTGCGTTCGCAGCATGGCATATTTCTGAGCCAGCAGACTGACCTCGATCGGCTCCGCCACGAGTTGGCTGCCCCGTTGTGTCTCGGCGTACGCGAGCTGCTGAAAGTCGGGGGTCTCCAACAGGATGAACGGCCCGTTCAGACCGGCGTGCGAATGACGCCCGAGAGGCATCACTTGCAGCGAAATCCCGGCAAAGTCGGCGCAGTTGCGTAGGTGTTGCAGGGAGGGGTAGTACACGTCGTCCCCTCCCAGGCGATCAATGATGATCGCCTCAGAGATGACGAAGCTGATGGTGGGCGGGGTTTCCCGCTGCAAGATGTCTTGCCTCGCCAAACGTGTGGCGACCTGCTTTTCGATTTCGCCCGCGCCGAAGGCCGGGACCTTGCTGCGGAACACCGCCCGCGCGTACTCCTCCGTCTGGAGCAACCCCGGCAGCACCTGGTTCTCGAACCACGACAGCGCCAGCGCCTCGCGTTCCAGGTCCATGTACTGCTCGGCCCAGGCCGGGATCAGGTCCACCTCCGGGAGGTTCTCCACCGCTGTCGCCAAGGCGCCCTTGGTGTCGAGTAGTTCGTCCAAGCGGTGTGCCAGGTCGGGGAGTAGGGCGCGTCTGCCCTGCTCGATCGAGGCGATCGTCTCGACCTGAACGCCGACGCTTGTCGCCAACTGGGTTTGGGTGAAACCTGCCTCGATACGGAACAGGCTGACCAGCTTGCCGACGAGCTTCATGGCAGACGCGTTCCTGCGCTGCCGATTCCTGGTGTGCATGCCCTCCCAATCCCCACGGGGACCCGTACGTCACGCGCGCGCGACCCGTACAAAAGATTTGTACGGGTGCGCGCACTGCATCAGCGTAGTCACCGAGGGTGACTCTGGCGCGGTGAACGAAACAAAAGGGACCACCTCCCACCCCGCGCTCCCCGTGCGTGCCAAGCCTGCCGTTGCTGTGCGTGAGATCCTTTTCTGGCGCCAACGTCGTTCGGTCGCCGCTGTGAGGGAGTTCGTACGGCGCGCCGCCCAGGAGTGGGGCTTCGGTGCGCGCATTGACGATGTCGTGCTGTGTGCGAGCGAGTTGGCGACCAATGCCGTGCTGCACGGGGTGCCGGCCGGGCGGGGGTATCGCGTACGGATCGAGAGCATCGACGCCGGGGCCGGGTTGCGGATCGAGTTCCACGACAGCGGTGACGGCCCGGAGTCGGTCCGGGCCTCGGAGAGGGCGTGGCCCGAGGAGAGCGAGTCGGCCGACGAGTCCGGGCGCGGGCTGATCATCGTGAACGCGCTCGCCGACCGCTGGGGAGCCGTGGTGCGCCGGCCCGGGAAGATCGTCTGGTGCGAGTTCGCGAAGGGCACGGCACCCCGGTGACGTACGGCCGGATACGGCCCGGCGGGTGCCGGCTCGCGCCCGGCACCCGCCGTCGTGGGTGATGCCGCCTCCACCGCTGCGGGGAGTGAGGCGGACGGAAGTCCCGTAGGAGAGTTCCCTCAGAACGAGGTGGCGGTCCCGAAGTCGGACTGCCAGTAGGTGACCTGGGCGGAGCTGTCGATCCAGACGGACTTGCCGAGGGTGACGGTCACCTGTCCGCCGCTGAAGCTGCCGCCGTTGTCCTGGAAGTTCACCCGCAGCGCCTTCACGTCGAAGCCGCCTTCGCCGCTGCCGTCCGCGGCCGAGGTGCGCACGGAGGCGTAGGCGGACTGGCCGGGCTCCAGCGCGATCACCGACTGGGGCACGCTGTTCTCGTCGTAGGCCATGACCGCCTGGGCGCCCTCGTAGCCGATGCCCGGGTAGCCGACCGCGTTGCAGGCCGTCGAGCCGGTGTTCGTCACCGTCAGCAGGACGTGGTTGATCGGGCGGGCGAGGATGCTGCCCTTCACCTTGCTGTTCGTGCCGTCGCAGCTCGGGTAGGTCGACGCGTTGTCGTCGCTGTCGGAGGAACCGCCGGAGGAAGCGCCGGACGACCCGGTGGACGACGACCCCTTGGACGAGCTGCCGGATCCCGAGGTGCCCGAACCGGAGGACGTGCCCGAGCCGGAAGCGGAACCCGAGGACTTCGAGCCCGAGGAGCCGGTGGAGGCGGAGGACTTCTCCTGGGTGGACGTCTTGCCGTCCGTCGCGGCGGTGTCGCCACCGGACGGGGCCGGCGCGGCGGTGGTGTCGGCCGCCGCCTGCGGGGAGGCGATGGCCCGGTCGATCGTGGCCGGGTCTTCCTCGCTGCAAGCGGTCAGGGAGAGTGCGCCGATCAGGGCGGCGACGCCGAAGACGGAGGCACGGGTGATGCGGCGGGTGCGGAGCTGACGCATGGTGAGGGTCCTTTTTCTGAGAATGTGTTGGTCTCGGTGGGGCGCCGGTTGGGCGTCCCGAGGGTGAGCCGGTGTACTGGACAATGAGGTGGTCGTCAGTGGCACTGGAGTGGGAGGACCGCCGCGCAAGCGGCGATCAGCACTGCCGTGACCACGGTTCCGAGGCGGGCCGCGAGGCCGGATCCGGGCATGACGGCTCCGTGTGGTGAGGGTGGTGGGGTGTGTGCCGTTCGCGGTCGGCGACCCGGCATGGCCACATGCTGTCCGGCTCCTTGTCCCAGCGGCAATGGATCACCGGCCAGTTGGGACGCTGGAACGCTGAAACGTCCTCTGACCTGCGGGTATGCGAGGTGCCTGGAACGCTCTTCCGGGACGGGAACGAAGGGGGAACTGCCGCGTGGGCACGGAAATCCAGGACTTCGCCGCAGCGCTGGTCGCGCTGAAGGAGCGGTCCGGCATGAGCTACGGGACGCTGGCCAAGCGGCTCCACATGAGCACGTCCACCGTTCACCGGTACTGCAACGGCGACGCCGTGCCGCACGAGTTCGCACCGGTCGAGCGCCTGGCGAGGCTGTGCCGTGCGACCCCCGACGAGATGGTCGAGCTGCACCGGCAGTGGATTCTGGCCGACCAGGCGAAGAAGCAGGGAGCGCGGAAGGAATCCGCCGCGGCGCCCGCGCCCGTCACCCCCTCCTGGGCCCGCCCGGCCCACGCGGCCGACGCGGAAGACGCGGAGACCTCAGGGGGCGGGGGCCGGGCGCGAGCAGAAGCGGAGTCCGGCCCGGGCGGAAAAGCGGAACCGGCAGCGGAGGGGGAAGCGGCATCGGCGGCGGGCGAAGAACCGGAGGTGGCTGCCGCGAACCCCGACCCGGCCCTGCCTGCCGCAGAGGCCCCGGCCGCAGTCACCCGTCCGGCCACCCACCAGGCCACCCACCCGGTCACCCACCCGGTCACGTCCGACGCCGGAACGCCCCCGGAGGACGGGCCGGACCCCTTGGTGACGGCCCGGCAGGACAAAGCGGCCGGACCCCGTCGCCCGAGGTCCCGGCGCACGCGCGTCCTGTTGGCCGCCGCCGTCGTGGTCGCGCTCGGCGTGCCGTCCGCGATCGTCGCCGGTAATCTCGCGGGCGGCTCCGACGACGGCCGGAACGCCGATTCCGCCGGAGCCACCGCGACCGCCGTACGGAACGCCTCGCCGACCCCGACCCACAAGGCGACCACCAAGCCCTCGGCGAGCGCCTCGGCCTCCGCGTCGCCCTCCTCCTCGGCGACCGCTTCGGACGGGCCGGACGCCACGGCGTCCCCGGCGAAGAAGGGGACGGTGTCGTCGGACGAGGTGCCGTTGAGCGCGACCATCAGTTCGTACAACTGGGATGCGCCCTGCGGGCAGTACACGCTGCTGGCGGACGATCCGTCCGACGTACCGCCGCCGCCCCCGCCGCAGGACGCCCGGAGCTGGGGGAGGTCGCTGGGCGGGGTGGAGGGCGGCGGGCAGCGGCTGGAGCTGACCGTCCAGGGCTCCTCGTCCGAGGCGGTGGTGATCAGCGCTCTCCACGTACGCGTCGTGGCGCGCAAGGCACCGCTCGCCTGGAACGCGTTCTCGATGGCTCAGGGATGCGGCAGCGCCATCCTCCCGCGCAGCTTCGACGTCGACCTCGACGACAGTCAGCCGCGCACCGAGCCGGTCGCCGGGAAGCAGGGTGACGCGGTCCTCCCCGCGCAGGACTTCCCGTTCCGGACCAGCTCGACCGACGTCCAGGTCTTCGACCTCGACGTCCACGTGGAGGGCCACGACGTCTCCTGGTACCTGGAGCTCGACTGGACCAGCGGGGACCGGCACGGCACCCTGCGCGTGGACGACCGGGGCGAGCCCTTCCAGGTGAGCAGCGTCTCGGCCCGGCCGTCGTACATCTACTGGCCGGACCGGGCGCAGTGGATGGACAAGGACTACACCGACCCGTCCATGGCGGACGAGGGGGAGTGACTGAGGGCCGCTTCCGCTCCCTGGGATACGAGTGGAACATGAACTGACCGTGGGCCGTTCCCGAGGCCGTCGCACCTGAAGGGAGTCGGATCGCATGACGGACGAAGCTGCTGAGTACCACTACGTGTGGGACGGTTCCGAGGAGGGCTGGGTCGTCCTCCGCACGAGGGTCGCGCTGGGCACCATCTTCAACACGCGTGATCGCCTCGCCCTCGTCATCGAGGACGACGCCGTGTACGCGCGGGTGATTCACCTCATGAGCGTGCACGGGCGGCCGTTCCTGGACACCCTCCCCCCGTGACCTGAACACCAATCTCTGTGGACAGCCCTCAGGCGGTCTCCTCGCCCTCCCGGAAGGTGACGATCGCCTCGCCGTTCTCCCGCGCCCATGCGGTGAGCATCCGGATGGGCTCCTCCAGGGTGCGCCCGAGGTCGGTCAGGCTGTACTCCACGCGCGGCGGTGCCTCGGCGTACGCGTGCCGCTCGACGAGCCCGTTGGCCTGGAGGCGGCGCAGCGTCTGAGTCAGCACCTTGCGTGAAATGCCACCGCTCAGTTCGACCAACTCGCCGTGCCGCAAAGGGCCGTCGGTCAGTGCGAAGAGCGTGACCATGGACCATTTGCTCGCGATGATCTCCATGGCGAGGAGAGCGGGGCAGTCGGCGAGGAACAGGTTTCCGGGTCGCAGGCTCACACCCTGAAGGTTACCCGGAGGTTCCTGACGGCTGCTTATCGTCGTCGGGGTGCGCACGCCTCCTACTCGCCCACCGCATGATCGGGGTGTCCCGTGTTCGTCTCCCTCGCCGTCACGACTGTGGTCATGGCGGCCCTGCTTCTGGTCTCGGCCACCGCCAAGTCCTTGCGGACGCGCCACATCACCGAGCAGATGTCCACCCTCGGTGTGCCACAGAGCCTGATGGGGTTCCTGACAGCCGCCCAGATCGCGGGCGCGGCCGGTGCGGTCGCCGGACTTCGCTGGGGGCCCGTCGGAATCGCCGCCGCGATCGGCCTGACGCTCTACTTCGCCGGGGCCGTCGTCTTCCACCTGCGCGTCGGCGACCACAAGGGCTCGCTTCCGGCGGCGAGCCTCGCCGTGGCCTCCGTCGCCCTGATCGTGCTGCGTGCCGCCACCCTCTGAACCGCCGCGCCGGGCCACGCCGCCTCGCCTTTCGGGGACCGTACGGGAGTGACCCGGCGTATCGCGGGCAGCCGGAACGACGGCCGACCGCCCGCCCCGTCCTCGGCACCCGCCGGGGCAGCGGGCCCCCAGCCCCCGCTCTCCGGAAGGTGATCCATGACCAGCAGCACGCTCGACGCCGCGCCCTCCGGCAACGGCGAGACCGAGGGGAACGGGCAGGGGCGGATCGACCCCGCGCTCTCCGCCGAGCGGGTCCAGCGCCTCAGACGGAGGCTGGAACGGCTCATCGGGATCGCCGCGACCGAGGGCAACGCGCTCCTCCCGCTGCGGAACGGCGACGAGATATTCGGCGCGATGCTCGGGGCGATACGGGACGCCGAGCACACCGTGGACATGATGACCTTCGTGTACTGGCGCGGGGACATCGCCGAGAAGTTCGCCGAGGCGCTCTCCGAACGCGCACGGGCCGGGGTCCGGGTGCGGCTTCTGCTCGACGGGTTCGGCAGCCGGCTCATCGAGAAGGACCAACTGGCGATGATGAGCGAGGCGGGCGTGCACGTCGCCTGGTTCCGCAAGCCGCTCTACCTCTCGCCGCTCAAGCAGAACCACCGCTGCCACCGCAAGGTCCTCGTCGTGGACGAGCGCACCGCCTTCACCGGCGGGGTCGGGATAGCCGAGGAGTGGTGCGGCGACGCGCGCGACGAACACGAGTGGCGGGACACCCACGTGCGGCTGCGCGGCCCCGCAGTCGACGGCCTCGCCGCCGCGTTCGCGCAGAACTGGGCCGAGTGCCACCCGGAACTCTTCGACGCCGAAGACCGGTTCGTGCCCGGCGCCCAGGAGGGCGACTCGATCGTGCAGGTGGTACGCGGCTCCGCCAGTTTCGGCTGGCAGGACATGCAGACCCTGATCCGGGTCGTCCTCGAATCCGCTGAGGAACGCGTCCGCCTCACCACCGCGTACTTCGCGCCCGACGCGTACTTCACCGAGCTGCTCTGCGCCGCCTCCCGGCGCGGTGTCGAGGTCGAGATCCTGCTCCCCGGCCCGCACACCGACAAGCGGGTCTGTCAGCTCGCCGGGCAGCGGTACTACGAGGACCTGACCGCGTGCGGTGTGAAGATCCACCAGTACCAGCCGACGATGATGCACACCAAGACCCTCACCGTGGACCGGGTCGCCGCCCTCATCGGCTCCACCAACTTCAACCGGCGCTCCCTCGACCACGACGAGGAGGTGATGCTCGCGGTGCTGGACCCCGAGTTCACCGCCGTGCTCGACGGCCACTTCGAGCAGGACCGCGTGCGGAGCGAACTGATCGACGGCCGCCGCTGGCGCCGCCGCTCGATGATGCAGCGGGCCCGCGAGGCGTCGGTGTACCCGATCCGCCGGTTTCTCTGATCCCCCGGTTTCTCTGATCCCTGCCCCAGGTGTGGCACGGTCCGCGCGGGGCAGACGGAAGGCCCCAGCCGCCGTACGCCCGGGGCCGCCGCCCGCCCCCGGGACGTACGTCACCTGAAGGGAGTGGCCCATGAGCGCGTTCGCCGACACTTCACGGGAAACGACGGCGGCGGTGATCACCGAACCCCTGCCCGATCTCCAGCTCCAGTTGCTGATCCAGCTTCTCGACCGCGAACTCCGTTCCAGCCTGCCGCTTACCCTCACCATCGCCGGAGGCGTCCTGCACGGGGACGTCATCGGGCACGAGGAGTGGAAGGCCGAATGGGCGCGGAGCCTGCGCCAGGTGGAGGGCGAGGGGGCGAACCTCCTCGCCGAGTTCCCCGAGTCCGTCGACCAGGGACTCAGCGAGTTCGGGGCCGAGGAGGATCCGGGGCTGCCCCGCTGGATCCACCTGCGGGACGTCACCCTCAGCGTCGGCGGGGTGAGCCCGGTGCTGCTGCCGCTCTGGCGCGGCCGGCTCTCCGACGTGTCGGGGTGGGCACTGGGCCGGCCGCAGTAGGGGAATCGATCCCGCGCCCATGCCGAAGGCCCGGCGGATCGGGTGATCCGCCGGGCCTTCGTACGCCAGGTGCCGTCAGGCGCCGGTGACCGTCAGAGGCGTTCGGGCGTCCGGATGCCCAGCAGTTCCATGCCCGTGTGCAGGGTGCGGGCGGTCAGCTCCACGAGGAAGAGCCGGTTCTCGACGACCTCGGGGGCGTTGTCGTCGCTGAGCACCTGGCACTGGTCGTAGAACGTCGTCAGGTGCGACGCCAGCTGGTAGAGGTACGCGGCCAGCTTGTGGGGCTCGTACCCTGCCGCGGCCTCGTCCAGCGTCTCGCCGAACCGGTCCAGGTGCAGGCCGAGCGCCCGCTCCGCCGGGGCCAGCTCCAGCTCCGGGTGGGCGACGGGCTTCGCGTCCCCGGCCTTGCGCAGGATCGAGCGGATACGGGCGTAGGCGTACTGGAGGTAGACCGAGGTGTCGCCGTTGAGCGAGACCATCTGGTCCAGGTCGAACTTGTAGTCGCGCACGGCGGACGTGGACAGGTCGGCGTACTTCACCGCGCCGACGCCGACGTACCGGCCGTTCTCGACGATCTCCTCCTCGGACAGGCCCACCTTCTCGGCCTTCTCCCGCACCACGGCCGTCGCCCGGGAGACCGCCTCGTCCAGGAGGTCCTCCAGCCGGACCGTGACGCCCTCACGGGTCTTGAACGGCTTGCCGTCCTTGCCGAGGACCGTGCCGAAGGCCAGCTGGTGCGCCGTGACGTCCTCGCTCAGCCAGCCGGCCCGGCGGGCGGTCTCGAAGACCATCTTGAAGTGCAGCGACTGCCGGGCGTCCACGACGTACAGCAGGGTGTTCGCCTTGAGGTTCTGCACCCGGTCGCGGATCGCGGAGAGGTCGGTCGCCGCGTAGCCGTAGCCGCCGTTGGTCTTCTTGACGATCAGCGGGACCTGGTTGCCGTCCGGGCCCTTCACGTCCTCGAAGAAGACGCAGAGCGCACCCTCGGAGCGCACGGCGACACCGGTCTCCTCCAGGATGCGGCAGGTCTCCTCCAGCATGTCGTTGTAGCCCGACTCGCCGACGATGTCCGGGTCGGAGATCTCCATGTCGAGCTTGTCGAAGACGGAGTAGAAGTAGACCTTCGACTCGTCCACGAACCGCTGCCACATGGCGAGCGTCTCCGGGTCACCCGCCTGGAGCGCGACCACCCGGTCCCGGGCGCGGGCCTTGAACTCCTCGTCGGAGTCGAAGAGCGCGCGGGACGCCTTGTAGAGCCGGTTCAGCGAGGACATCGCGGCCTCGCCCGCGGACTCCGCGTCGGTGCCCACGGTGTCGTGGCCCAGCTGGTCCGGGTGCTCCACGAGGTACTGGATGAGCATGCCGAACTGGGTGCCCCAGTCGCCGATGTGGTGGCGCCGGACCACGGACTCGCCGGTGAACTCCAGGATGCGCACCATCGCGTCACCGATGACCGCCGACCGCAGGTGGCCGACGTGCATCTCCTTGGCGACGTTCGGCTGGGCGTAGTCGATGACCGTGGTGCCCGCGTCCGCGTCGGTCGGCACACCGAGGCGGCCCTCGGCGTCGGCGGCCCGCGCGGCCAGCGTCGTGAGGATCGCCCGGTCGGTGAGGGTGACGTTCAGGAAGCCGGGGCCGGAGACCTCGATCTCCTTGATCAGCTCACCCGCCGGGATGGCGGCCGTGACCTGCGACGCCAGCTCGCGGGGGTTGCCCTTGAGCTTCTTGGCCAGCGCGAGGATGCCGTTGGCCTGGAAGTCGGCCCGGTCGCTTCGTCGCAGCAGCGGGTCGGCGGCGCCGGCGTCCGGCAGAGCTGCCGTCAGGGCGTCCGCCAGCTGCTGCTGGAGCGTGGAAGCGAGGGAAGGGACCGAGGCCATGTGCCGGCTGCCGTTTCCGTAGGGGGTAATGGGTTTCCCCAAGTATCCCACGGGCCGTGGGCACGTTCGCAAAGCCATTTGAGTCGCCCTCGCAAAGCCATTTTCGCGCTCCGCCCCGTACCTGGGAGAATGACAGGGCCCCCGAAAGATTCCTGTACGAGAGAAGGGCGTGCCGACCGTGGCCGAGAGTCAGACAAGCACCGAGACCGACTGGGTCTCCCGCTTCGCGGACGATGTCATCGCCGAATCGGAGCGTCGCGCGCCTGGCAAACCGGTCGTCGTCGCGTCCGGCCTGTCCCCGTCCGGCCCGATCCACCTCGGCAACCTCCGCGAGGTCATGACCCCGCACCTGGTCGCCGACGAGATCCGCCGTCGCGGGTACGAGGTCCGCCACCTGATCTCGTGGGACGACTACGACCGGTACCGCAAGGTCCCGAACGGCGTCCCCGGCATCGACGCGTCCTGGGCCGAGCACATCGGCAAGCCGCTGACCTCGGTGCCCGCCCCGGCCGGGTCCGCGCACCCGAACTGGGCCGAGCACTTCAAGGCCGCCATGACCGAGGCGCTGGCCGAGCTGGGCGTCGAGTACGACCCGATCAGCCAGACCGAGCAGTACACCGCCGGTGTCTACCGCGAGCAGATCCTGCACGCGATGAAGCACCGCGCCGACATCGACGCCGTCCTCGACCGGTACCGGACCAAGAAGGACCCGGCTGCCGCGGGCAAGGGCAAGCAGCAGCAGAAGAAGGTCGACGAGGCCGAGCTGGAGGCCGCCGAGGGCTCCGGCGCCGCCGACGAGGACGACGGCAGCGGCAGCTCCGCCGGGTACTTCCCGTACAAGCCGTACTGCGGCAACTGCGGCAAGGACCTCACCGTCGTCACCTCCTACGACGACGACACCACCGAGCTGAACTACACCTGCTCGGAGTGCGGCTTCGCCGAGACCGTGCGGCTCAACGAGTTCAACCGCGGCAAGCTGGTCTGGAAGGTCGACTGGCCGATGCGCTGGGCGTACGAGGGCGTGATCTTCGAGCCCAGCGGCGTGGACCACTCCTCGCCGGGCTCGTCGTTCGTCGTCGGCGGCCAGATCGTCCGCGAGATCTTCGACGGCGTCCAGCCGATCGGCCCGATGTACGCGTTCGTCGGGATCTCCGGCATGGCGAAGATGTCCTCCTCCAAGGGCGGGGTGCCGACCCCGGCCGACGCCCTGAAGATCATGGAGGCGCCGCTGCTGCGCTGGCTGTACGCCCGCCGCAGGCCCAACCAGTCCTTCAAGATCGCCTTCGATCAGGAGATCAACCGGCTCTACGACGAGTGGGACTCCCTGGAGCGCAAGGTCGCCGAGGGCACCGCGCTGCCGGCCGACCTCGCCGCCCACGGGCGCGCCGTCCGCACGGCCGCCGGTGAGCTGCCGAGCACCCCGCGCCCGCTGCCGTACCGCACGCTGGCCTCCGTCGCCGACATCACCGCCGGCGCCGACGACCAGACGCTGCGCATCCTCAGCGAGCTCGACCCCCAGAACCCGCTCACCTCGCTCGACGCGGTGCGCCCCCGCCTCGACCGCGCCGAGAACTGGATCACCACCCAGGTCCCGGCCGAGGCCCGCACGGTCGTCCGCACCGAGCCCGACGCCGAGCTCCTCGGTTCGCTGGACGAGCAGGGGCGCGAGTCGCTGCGCCTGCTGCTGGAGGGCCTGGACGACCACTGGTCGCTGGACGGGCTCACCACGCTCGTCTACGGCGTGCCGAAGGTGCTCGCGGGTCTGGAGCCGGACGCCAAGCCGACGCCCGAACTCAAGGTGGCCCAGCGGTCGTTCTTCGCCCTGCTCTACCGCCTGCTCGTGAGCCGGGACACCGGCCCGCGCCTGCCCACCCTGCTCCTCGCCGTCGGCGCGGACCGGGTGCGGGTGCTGCTGGGGGCGTAATCGCCCGCGGTACGACGGAAGGGGCCGCAGTCCGGAGTGATCCGGGCTGCGGCCCCTTTTCCCCACGGGGCGGCGGGCGCTCTTCCCGTTGACACGGTGATCACCACAGGCGTTCTCTGCGGCGGAGAGCGGACCGCCCGCACGGTGCGACGCTCGGGAAACGGCGTCGAAGACGCCGGGGAGACGGGGTTCGCATGTGGCAGGGCTGGTTCGCGCTGATCGTCGGATCGGGGCTGTCGGTGGCGGCGATCCCTTACCTGACCGGCCGGAAGACGGCCGGTTTCCGCCGTCCCCGGGTGGACGGCTGGGCGGTGCTGACAGCAGGTGCCGGCCTGTTCTTCAGCGCGCTGCTGGACATCGTCGAGGTGGGCGGCGCCGCGCTGCTTCCTCCGGCTTGCCTCGTCCTCCTGGGGCTGCTGCTCCTCGCCCGCAGCGGACCGGTCAGCCGGTTCACCCGGCACCGGGTGTGACGGCCGGCAGGCTTCGAGCCGCGGAAGGGATGCGACGGGCCTGTCGGCTCAGGCGATGTGGTCGGCCGCGAGCTCCGCGTCGTAGCGCTGCTTGAACTCCGGCATCAGGCGGCGCAACAGGGCGCCGCTGCGCGGGTGGTGGACGTTCTGGCCGTCGGCGAGGTGGATGGAGAGAACGTCGATGCTGGGGTAGCCGCTGTTCGTCGCGACGAACGTCCGGAAGACCTGGTACGCGATCTCGGCGTACTCGGCGTCCTCGGCGCTGTCCGCGGTGGCGGCGATCCCCGCGCCACCCGCGTTCCCGGCCTCGGCGGTGGCCCGGGAGGCCCGCTCGGCCTCCCGCACGGTCTCCTCGGCCTCCTGGACGGCCTCCCGCGCGCCCTCGTCGGCGTCCGACGGCTGCTGGGCCTCGCGCGGGTGCGGGACGGCGCCTATGGTGCCCACGTTGCCGAGCGGGCGGGTCCGGCCGCCCGCGCCCGAGGGCACCTGGGTGGGCGTGCGCTCGAATTCCTCGTAAAAGGGGTCGTAGCCGCCCTGGTACTCCTGGTCGGACGGCTGTCCCGCGAACCACGGGCTGCCCTGCGCGTCCGGGTCGGGGTCCACCGGTGCCCAGTCGCCGCGCTCCTGCTGCTGGATGTCCTGCGGGTACGGCCCCTGCGGGTACGGGTCCTGGGGGTAGGCGTCCGGCGGCACGTCGTCCGGGGCGTACCCGTCCTTGGCGTACCCGCCCCGTGCGCGGCCGTCCCGCTGCCCGGGCAGGACCGCGCGCGGCGGGAGGTCCCGCTGCTGGGGGTGGGGCGCCGCGGCCTGCCGCCGGTCGAGGTCCTGGGCGTGCTCCGTGCCGTCGTACGGGGTCAGTTCGGGCTTCGGCGCGGGCGGCAGCAGCACGGGTTCGATCCCGGCCGCCGCCAGTCCGGCCGGGGCGGTCTCGGCGAGCGGTACGCCGTACTTGGCGAGCCGCAGCGGCATCAGGGCCTCGATCGGGGCCTTGCGCCGCCAGGTCCGGCCGAAACGGGCCTGAAGGCGGGCCTGGTAGATCAGCCGGTCCTGTTCGAGCTTGATGACCTGTTCGTAACTGCGCAGCTCCCAGAGCTTCATGCGCCGCCACAGCTTGAACGTGGGCACGGGGGAGAGCAGCCAGCGCGTGAGGCGCACGCCCTCCATGTGCTTGTCGGCGGTGATGTCGGCGATCCGGCCCACCGCGTGGCGGGCGGCCTCGACGGCGACGACGAAGAGGATCGGGATCACCGCGTGCATGCCGGTGCCGAGCGGATCGGGCCAGGCGGCGGCGCCGTTGAACGCGATGGTCGCGGCCGTCAGCAGCCACGCCGTCTGGCGCAGCAGCGGGAACGGGATGCGCATCCACGTCAGCAGCAGGTCCAGCGCCAGCAGCACGCAGATGCCCGCGTCGATGCCGATCGGGAAGACCAGGGAGAAGTTTCCGAAGCCCTTCTCCAGGGCGAGTTCGCGCACGGCTGCGTAGGAGCCCGCGAAACCGATCGCGGCGATGACCACCGCTCCGGCGACGACGAGCCCGATGAGTACCCGGTGCGTGCGTGTGAGCTGCATCGCGGCCACCCGCGATCCCCTCCCCGACCTCTGTTCTCCGTCCGGCTTCTGTCATCCGGCGGGGCCCAGCCTGGCACATGTGTACGAGTCGTGATGCGCGGGGAGGCCGGGAGGGCCGCCCGCGGGGGTGTCCGAGGGGAGTCCTCGATTCCGCAAAGAGGGCTCTGGGCTGGGACGTTGGCCCAGGGGCGATTTTCGGTCACGACTTGGGAGCGGCCGGGGGGAACGGCTGTTCGCGGTCCTACGCTGTCCTCGCGGCAGGGGCTTCAGCAGCCCCCTCGCCGCCCCTCGCGGCCGGCTTCGGCCCCTACGAGCAGACCTGGTGATGCCCCATGACCCCGGACGTGGTCTCCGTACGCCCCGGTATCCGCCTCACGCTGATGCCCGCCGCCTTCCTTCTCGCGGCTGCCGCCCTCAGGGCGTTCGCGGACGGCGGGGCGTTCGAATGGTGGGTTTTCGGCGTCATGGCGGCGCTCTTCCTGGCCGCACTCGTGGCCGTCCGCTTCGCATGCGCCGTCACCGTCACTCCCGGCACCGTCACCGTGCGGCTGCCCCTGCGGACCGTCTCCTTCGACCTCGGACAACTGCGTTCGGTGTCCGGCGGGCGTCCGCCGGGCAAGAAGCGTGGCGTGGAGGCGTTGAGGTTCGAGGGGCTGGACGGGACCCGCGCCTCCATCGCCATGGTGGCCGTCTCCCTGGCCGACCGCCGGCGCCTGGTCGCCGCCCTGACGGAGCGTACGACGCCGGACGTGGTGAGGTGGGACGCGCCGATGCGCGAGATGCTCGCCGAGGCCCCGGAGACACCTGCGGGGCCCGGCCCTGAGAAAGCGGCCGGACCCCGGAGTGAGGCTGATCGGACGTCCTGATCGGCGGACGCCGTCCGGGCGTCAGGACTTCTTCGTCGCCTTGGGTGTCGCCTTCGCGGTGGCGCCCGAGTCCGAGTCCGAGTCCGTGTCCGAGTCGGCACCGGAGTCCGGGGCGGCGCTCTTGCTGCTGCTCGTCTTCGGGCTGTCGCTCTCGTCGCCGCTGCTCTTGCTGCTGCTCGTCTTCGGACTGGAGCTGGTGGTGGCGCTCGGGCTCGCCGACTTCTCGGACGCGGAGCCGCCGCCCGTACCGCCGACGGCCGCCACGACCTCCTTCGCCGCGGTCTCCGCGCCGGCCAGGATGTCCGCGGCGGACGGGGCCTTGGCGCCCGCGTAGCCGGTGCCGTTGTAGTTCACCGAGACGACGACGTTGGCCGTACGCACGACGATCGCCGCGTAGGTGAAGTCCTCGCTCGTCTTGTTCACGGTGTACGTGACCGCGGTGGCCTGGTCGCCGATGCCGGAGACGGGTGCGGTTTCGAGCTTCTTCGCGCCCTCGGCCGCCTGCGCCTTGGTGACCGACTTGGTGTAGTCGGCGGTCGCACGGTCGGCGCCGCTGCCGATCGACGCGTCGGAGTCGTACCGGACGAGGCCGATGTCCAGCCAGTGGTACACGGAGCCCTTGACGCCCTTGTCGTCCAGGCCGTTCCAGGAGCAGCTGCCCCGGGCGTCGTCGTCGGAGGACTTGCCCACGGTGCCGCCGGCCTTCTTCGCGGACGGGACGAGCTTCTTGACCGTCTTCGCGGAGATCGCCTTGCACGGGTCGGGCAGCCCGGCGAACTTCGCCGGCTCCACGGTGGGGGTCGGGGAGGCCGAAGCCTCGGAGCTCGACGAGCCGGAGGTGGTGGAGCCGGTGCTCTTCTCCTTCGCGTCGTCGCCGGAGTCCGACGAGCAGCCGGCGGCGACGAGCATCACCGGGACGGCGGCGCAGAGGAGTATGCGGGACAGTCGCGGGGCTGATCGGTGCATGGTTCCTTCACTCGGACGGGACGGGACGGCACGGGGCGACGATCGCGGTCGTTCCCGAGGCCGGACGGGCGGTGCGGGTGCGTGTTCCGGAGAGCCACCGTACGACGGACGCGGAATCCGCGTGGCCGCGGCGGCCGGCCGCGACGGTCCCGCGCGGGGGCCCGCCGGCGCCTGCGGAAGCGGCCTATTCGCTGATGGTCTCGTCCAGCCCGCGGGCCAGTGCCTGGGCCTTCTCCTGGAGTTCCGCGCTCTCGGGCACCTCGGCGGCGTCGGTCACCTGCTCGGCGTACCGGACGCTGACGACCACGTTCGATGTGCGGAAGACCACGCTGACGGTGCGGCGCTGCGCTGCGGAACCTCCGCTTTCGAGGGAATCGTCCAGGAAAGCGGCATTTCCGATGTTGTTCAGTGTCCGGGGCGCGAGGTCCTCGGAAGCCCCGTCGTCGCCCCCGGTGTCGTTCCCGGTCGGGTTCAGCGACGCGGGCGTGGTCGGCGAGGTCGAGCCCTGCGGCGACACGCCCTCTCCGGTGGAGGGGGAGGCGGTCGCGGACGGGCTCGCGGAGTCGTCCGCCGAGGGGGAGGAGGCGGGCAGGCCGGCCGCCTCCGCCTTCTTCCCGTACACCGTGGAGGCGCTGTCCTCGTCGCTCACCGTGGGGTCGTAGGAGACGACCCGCTCGAAGTCGACCACCAGGGTCCGGGTGGAGTCCGCGGTGCGCGCCTGCCAGGTGCAGCCCGCCTTGCGGTCGGTGTCGTACGTGACCGACGCCCGGCCCTCGTACGCCACCTCCCGCTGTTCCTCCGAGAGGTCGGCCAGGCCCGGCAGGAGTTGCTTGAGCGTGCCGGTGCTCACGGACCGGCAGGCCTCCGGCAGCGTTTGGTACTTGCCGGGGGGCGCGACCGAGACGGTGGGGCTGCCGGGCTTCGCGTCGGTGGTGGCGTCCTCGGTGCCCGAGCCCCCGGTGCAGCCGGCGACGAGCGCCGCGAGAAGCGCGATGCCCGGAACGTACGCCATGGGTCGCAAGGTCCCAGGCCCCCTTCGATACGAAAACGAGTTGCCGCGCGACGGCGGCCGATGGACACAATGTGTATCGCACGTGCGGCTGTGAATGCCGGTCGGCCGAGATGTTTGCCGACCTTGGCACCGGTTTTGCGCTTTAAGTCTTTTGGGGCCTTTCGGGCCACTTCTACTGTCTTTCCTGTCAGGTCCTGTCGGGGGAAAACGAGGATTCATGTCGTACGTGGAGATGCCGGGCGCGCAGGTACCGATCCGGATGTGGACCGACCCCGCGTCGGTCGAGGACGTCGCGATGCAGCAGTTGCGGAACGTCGCCACCCTGCCGTGGATCAAGGGGCTCGCCGTGATGCCCGACGTCCACTTCGGTAAGGGGGCGACGGTCGGCTCGGTGATCGCCATGCACGGCGCGGTCTGCCCCGCCGCCGTCGGCGTGGACATCGGCTGCGGGATGTCCGCCGTGAAGACCTCCCTGACCGCGAACGACCTGCCCGGCGACCTCTCCCGGCTGCGCTCGCGCATCGAGGAGGCCATCCCGGTCGGACGCGGCATGCACGAGGAGCTGGTGGACCCGGCCTCACTGCCCGGGGTGGGAGCCGCGGGCTGGGACGACTTCTGGACCCGGTTCGGCGGGATCGCCGACGAGGTCAAGTTCCGCCAGCAGCGGGCGGTGCGGCAGATGGGCACCCTCGGCGGCGGCAACCACTTCATCGAGTTCTGCCTCGACGAGGCCGACTCGGTCTGGCTGATGCTGCACTCCGGCTCGCGCAACATCGGCAACGAGCTGGCCGACCACCACATCGGCATCGCCCAGAGCCTTCCGCACAACCAGGGCCTGATCGACCGCGACCTCGCGGTCTTCGTCGCGGACACCCCGCAGATGGCCGCCTACCGCAACGACCTGTTCTGGGCGCAGGAGTACGCCAAGTTCAACCGCGCCGTCATGATGGGCCTCTTCCAGGACGTGGTCCGCAAGGAGTTCCGCAAGGCGAAGGTCACCTTTGACCCGGTCATCTCCTGCCACCACAACTACGTGTCCGAGGAGCGGTACGACGGCATGGACCTGCTGGTCACCCGGAAGGGAGCGATCCGGGCGGGCTCCGGCGAGTTCGGGATCATCCCCGGGTCCATGGGCACCGGCTCGTACATCGTGAAGGGCCTCGGCAACGAGAAGTCCTTCAACTCCGCCTCGCACGGCGCGGGCCGGCGGATGAGCCGGATGGCCGCGAAGCGCCGCTTCACCACCAAGGACCTGGAGGAGCAGACGCGGGGCGTCGAGTGCCGCAAGGACTCGGGCGTGGTGGACGAGATCCCGGGGGCCTACAAGCCCATCGAGAAGGTCATCGACCAGCAGCGCGACCTGGTCGAGGTCGTCGCCAAGCTGAAGCAGCTGGTCTGCGTGAAGGGCTGAGACGGGAAGCGCGCCCACGGGCCTGGCCGGTGGGCGCGCGGCCGTCGCTCAGAGCGTGCGGTGCACCTTGGTGTTGGACGCCTGGGCGCGCGGGCGCACGACGAGCAGGTCGATGTTGACGTGGCTGGGGCGCGTCACGGCCCAGCCGACGGCGTCGGCCACGTCCTCGGCGGTGAGCGGCGCGTCGACGCCCGCGTACACCTTGGCGGCCTTCTCCGCGTCGCCCCGGAAGCGGTTGGTGGCGAACTCGTCGGTCTTCACCATGCCGGGCGCGATCTCGATCACCCGCACCGGCGTACCGACGATCTCCAGCCGCAGGGTCTCGGCGAGCACGTGCTCGCCGTGCTTGGCCGCGACGTAGCCCGCGCCGCCCTCGTACGTCCCGTGGCCCGCCGTCGAGGTCAGCACCACGATCGTGCCGTCGCCGCTCGCCGTGAGGGCGGGCAGCAGGGCCTGGGTGATGTTCAGGGTGCCCAGGACGTTCGTCTCGAACATCTGGCGCCAGTCCGCCGGGTCGCCGGTGGCGACCGGGTCCGCGCCGAGCGCGCCGCCCGCGTTGTTCACCAGCACGGCGAGAGCCTTGAAGGCGGTGGCGAACTCGTCCACCGCCGCGCGGTCCGTCACGTCCAGGGCGTACGCGGTGGCCTGGTGGCCCGCCGCGTTGATCTCCTCGGCCAGCGCCTCGACGCGGTCCTTGCGCCGGGCGGTGAGCACCACGCGGTAACCCTCGGCGGCGAGCCGGCGGGCGGTCGCGGCACCGATGCCGCTGCTCGCGCCGGTGATGACGGCGATGGGGGTGGCGGCCATGACGAACTCCCTCGGACAGGTGACCGGTACGGGGCCAGGATAGGCAGAGCCGTGCCCCGGGTTCCGGCCGGATCTGGCCGGAACGCAGGCCTCCGGCCTCAGCCGGCGCCCGGCGCGCCGAACTCGCGCACCGCGTCCGCGACCACCGTCTCCAGATGGCCGTGGTGCGCGCCCCGCCAGTAGACCCGCTCGCACACCGTGCACTGCGCGAACACGTCGTACGCCGCCTGCGTACCCTGCTCCAGCCGGTCGGCCACCGCCTCCTTGTCCGCCTCCCGCAGCGGCCCGTTGCACGCGGTGCACCGCGACCACGGCGCCAGCACCGGCGCGAAGCGCCCCAGCACGTCCCGGAGCTGCTCCGCGGGCCGGTCGCTGTAGACGTACGCCCCCGCCCAGAGCTCCCGCCTCCGCAGCAGCCCGCGGTCCCGCGAGAGCATCACGCGCCGCTCGCGCGCGGAGAGTGCCGCCAGCGCGGGGTCCCCGATGTCCTCGCTCTCGTACGCCGCGTCGACCCCGAGCAGCCGCAACCGCCGGGCCAGCGTGCCCAGATGGACGTCCAGCAGGAACCGCAACGGCGCCCCCGCCACCCGCTGCGGACGCTCCACCGCGCGTACGGCCACGTGCTCCCCGGTACGCGGGACGTGCGACACCGGCACCACCGCCCCGTCCACCACCAGCGCCCCCACTTCGGTGAGCGGCACGCCGAGCGACTCCACGACGTGCCCGAGGGTCGACACTCCGTCCGTCGCCAGCGCGGTCACCCCCTGACGCCGTTCGTGCGCGACGAACAGCCGCAGTTCGGAGGTCACTTCGACGGTGATCCGCTGCTTGGCCGCGGAGGGCTGGGTCGCGGCGGGCTCGGGCGCGGGATGCTCGGTCACGCGCCCAGGATGTCACCGGGGCGGTGCGGGTGGCGAGGCGATTACGGGCGGGGCGGGCGCCGGGGCCGGGGAGCCGGGGGCCGTGTAGAGCGGGCCGAACGCGGCGTACGCGTCGGCGAGGATCTCCTCGGCCGTGACCAGCGTCCGCTCCTCGGCGAGGCGGAGCGCCTGGCGGGTGTACGGGGAGGGCGGGGCGGGGTGGGGGCGGCGCCCCCCCCACGCGCCCCCCGCGGACGCGCCCCCCGCGCGGACCCGGGCGGGGGCGGGCACGGGCGGCCACACAAAGCCCCCCGCGGGACCACCA